>JBHEKZ010000131.1:0-7694 GCA_041859025.1 Melioribacteraceae bacterium
AAGCGGAAAACTGATGAAAAAGAGCAAACGCCCATCTTGGGATCAATACTTCTTAAAAGTGGCTATGCTTGTTTCTGAAAGGGCGACTTGTCCTAGAATGCATTGTGGATGCGTTTTGGTTCGCGACCGGCAAATTCTCTCCACCGGATATAATGGCTCAATTCCAGGTGATGCCCACTGCGAAGATGATGGATGCTTAATTGTAGATAATCATTGCGTACGTACAATACATGCAGAGATGAATGCGATTTTGCAGTGTTCTTCTCATGGAATCAGCACAGCAAATGCAACTGCATATGTTACTAATATGCCTTGCACCAATTGTTCTAAGGCTCTTATAGCTGCGGGAATTAAAGAAATAGTGATTTTTTCTGATTACCATGATACTCTTGCAGAAAAATTTTTTAAGATTGCCAAAGTGAAGATGAAACGTTTGAACATTCCGGAACGTGAAATTGAATATGATATTGATAGCTTTACCTCAGCTAAAAAGTTTAACAAGTAATTTTATTTAATAGAATACAAAAAGTATTTTCTTCTGGTGATATGAAATGGCATTGAAACTTTCCAAAGAGAATTTAAATAAATATCAGCGTCCGGAAAATTTCTTCAACAGAGATTTAAGCTGGCTAGAATTCAATAGACGAGTTTTGGAAGAAGCGCTCAATCCGGAACTTCCGCTATTAGACCAGGTGAAGTTTATTTCGATATTTTTTTCTAACCTTGACGAATTTTACATGATTCGTATAGCAGGAATTAAAGAGCAAATTCGAGCCAAAGTGATCGACACCTCCATTGATGGTTTGTCGCCAATGGAACAACTAAAGTTGATTGAAACTTCTGTTCAGGAAATGATCAAAAAGATTTACGACTACTGGCAGTGTAATGTTATTCCTAGATTAAAAGAAAACAAAATCTGTATTTGTGAACTAAACCAGCTTACAAAAGAAGAGCGGGATGCGCTTAACGACTACTTTGTACAAGAAATTTATCCGGTATTAACGCCGCTCGCATTCGATCCGGGTAGACCTTTCCCTTACATCTCAAACTTGAGTTTAAGTTTTGCAGTAAGAATTAAGAAACCGAATGGCGAAAAGAATTTTGCTCGCATAAAAGTGCCAACCAATCTTCCACGTTTACTAAGAATTGATCAGATAATAAAAACCAAACCGAAGAATGGAAACGGAAGCGGAATGGTTAAATTTATTTGGATTGGCGATTTAATTAAAAACAATATGTATTACCTTTTCCCGGGTATCGAAATTCTTGAAGCATACAGATTTAGAATTACACGAGATACTGATCTTGAAATTCAAGAAGATGAAGCTGATGATCTACTTCAAGTAATTGAAGAAAACATTAAGCAAAGAAAATTTGGTTCTGTTGTTCGGTTGGAAGTTGAGAAGCAAATGCCCGAATACATGATTGAGACACTTATCGAGAATCTGGAAATAGCTCGCGAAGATGTTCACATAATTGATGGAGCACTTGGCTTAAGCGATATTATGCTGCTTTATGATTTGCAGCTTCCTCACCTAAAAGAAAAGCCATTTCATGCAGTTACTCCGGAACCGTTTGAAGAAGAAAATATTTTCTCGATAATTCAGAAAAAAGATATCCTGCTTTATCATCCCTACGATTCTTTCAACCCGGTTGTGGAATTCGTAAAACAAGCTTCGCGCGATCCGGAAGTGCTTGCAATAAAACAAACTCTTTATCGTGTTGGTTTGAATTCTCCAATTGTAAAGTGCTTGATTGAAGCTGCCGAAAGGAAAAAACAAGTTGTGGTTTTGGTTGAGCTTAAGGCTCGTTTCGACGAAGAAAATAATATCTATTGGGCACGCGAACTTGAAAAAGCCGGAGTTCATGTTGTTTATGGGTTGGTTGGACTTAAAACTCACGCAAAGATGACTCTTGTTGTTCGGAAAGAAGCCGACGGAGTAAAACGTTATGTTCATCTTGGAACAGGTAATTACAATACTACTACCGCTCGAATTTATACCGATGTTGGATACTTTACTGCCAATCCCGAAATTTGCGCCGATGTGTCGGAAATTTTTAATTACTTAACCGGCTACTCGGAACAAAAAGTTTATCGCAAACTTTCGGTTGCGCCGATAAATATGAGAGAAAAATTCATCGAGCTAATTGAACGTGAAATTAAGAATGTTAAAAGCAGCGGACAAGGTTATTTGGTTTTTAAATTGAATTCTCTTGTCGATCCACTCTTAATTGCCGCAATGTACGAAGCTTCTCGGTGCGGAGTTAAGATTGATCTAATTGTTCGAGGTATATCTTGCTTAATACCTCAAGTTCCGGGATTGAGTGATAACATAAGAGTAATAAGTATAGTTGGAAGGTTTTTAGAGCATAGCAGAATTTATTATTTCTACAATAACGGCAAAGATGAAATCTATTGTAGTTCTGCGGATATAATGCAGCGTAATCTCGATAGAAGAGTTGAAATTACTTTCCCTATTAACGATCCGGAATTAAAAAACTTCATCAAGGACTCTGTACTAAGAACTATACTTGACGATAATGTTAAAGCTCGTGTTTTACTGCCAACCGGAAAATATGTTGTAAACAGAACAGTTTACAATGAAGATTTGTTGAGTCATCAAGACTGGATGATGCAAAAAGCAACTGCAGGACAGAAAAAAATTATTCAGCGGGATTTATCTATTTCATAAATCTAATTACTACTCCAACTCCGGCAAACCATTCGGTCTTACTTTTAGACAAAGTAGATCCGATTGAAAAATCCACCTGCAAATTTTCTGTTTGTAAATAGGTTATCCCGCAATCAAAGAAATTATCGGGTTTAAAACCACTACTTGTTTGTCCAAAAATCTCGGCAAATAATCCTATTCTGTCTGTTAAATCTAAACCTAACGATAAAGAATAATCAGTTAGATATTTATTCAAACTGCTTGAATATTCAACTCCTAAATTACCGCCGAGCGTACTAAACTCATTAATTTCTTGCTCGCCCAACAGCATGAACTTTGGTTCAAACTTTTCCGGTTTTAGTTCTTCAGCACCAAACGGCATAGTTACTTCAAATAAGAGAGCAAAATTTGTTAATACGGACTCTTCATTGCGCAAAACAAATTTCGAACCGATCATCAAATCATTAATTCCATGAACTGATGAAGCATATTGTCCCAATGTGGATTTATTAGAGAAGTATCCGCCTCCAAATCGAAATTCCAAATTGGAGAAAACACCATATCTGAACAATGTACTGAATAATGAAATTGATCTGTTCTCTAACGTCTGGCCAAATTCATTAATTTTTTGCTGCTGAAAAGAAAATCCCGTTTCAACTTGGAAACTACCCAATGGAACTACTACCGAAGACTCGGTTACATCCGGTCTATCGGTAATTAAATCCGGCATTGAAGACTGACCAAAACTAATTGATGTGATGAATGCTGCAAACAGGAAAAAATATTTCAAGCTTTTAATCATCAAAACAATCTCCAGATCTGAGCAACGAAAAAGCAAAGTACAATTCCCATAGCAACAGGCAGAAAAGTAGAAATCAGAGTCCACTTCATACTTTTTGTTTCTTTGTAAATTGTGTAAATAGTTGTAGAGCAAGGATTATGCAGCAAGCTGAAAAGCATCAAGTTAACACCAGTCAATACAGTCCACCCACCCGATTGTAATAATGCAGCTGTTTCATTAATCGATTCCATTTCGAACATAACACCGCTGCCTGCACCAACCCCAGCAATTTTTGTTGTTAGAACTGTAAGCATCAATACGGTTGGAATTACAATTTCGTTTGCTGGTATAGCGATTATATACGCCAAAATAATAACCCCGTTTAGACCAATTATAAAAGCATAAGGATCGACAAAATGAATAAAGTGTTCACCAATACTTACTCCACCAACAGTAACATTTGCAACAAGCCAAATTACAACACCGGCGGGAGCCGCAAAAACTATTGCACGCCAAAGAACCATCAAAGTTCTATCAATTAGAGAAGTGTAAAGTGTTTGAAAAAAACGTGGGGGGCGATACGGGGGTAATTCCAAACTAAATGCGGAGGCTTCACCTTTCAAAACTGTTCTCGAGAGTGACCATGATACAATCAAACTAAATACAACACCAAGTACTGCGACTACCATTACGGCGGCGGCACTTGCAATACCAGCTATATAAGATGGGACTGCACCACCAATAAAAATTGTTGCAATTAAAATTTGCGTTGGCCATCTTCCATTGCACAAAGAAAAATTATTTGTAATGATCGCAATCAATCTTTCTCTTGGACTATCAATTATTCTTGCTGCGATAACACCCGCAGCATTACAGCCAAATCCCATACTCATTGTTAGAGCTTGCTTGCCGTGAGCACCAACTCTTTTATAAAGATTATCCATATTAAAAGCCACGCGAGGCAGATAACCGAAATCTTCAAGTAAAGTAAACAATGGAAAAAATATTGCCATTGGGGGAAGCATCACACTTATTACCCATGCAAGAGCTAAATACGCGCCGTCAATTAATACACCACTTAACCACCAAGGAAAGTGAAGAAAGTTGGCCCCTTCCTTTAGTAATGGTTGGACTGTATCCACCAGTAAAGACGCAATCATAGCTGACGGGACATTAGCGCCGCTAATCGTTAGCCAGAAAACAACAACAAGCAATACAAACATTATCGGAAATCCGGTCCATTTGCCAGTTACAACTTTATCAATCCATCTGTCCCAGTTAAACTTTTGTTTTTCACCAGTTCGTGTTACCGCAACATCAGCTATTCTAGCAGCGTCAGTATAGATCGATTCAAGAATCGCATCGTGAAGATTCTCACCAATCTCCCACCGGTACTTATTAGCTTTATTAATTATCTCTTCAACTTGATTCATCAAATTTTCCGTTTCTATAACAAAATTTTTAAATATTAACTCAACTGTTTTCCGTTTCAACAGCTGTTAAATTTCCAATTTCTCCGTTTCTTACTGCATCAATAACTCTCTGATCCCCCTCAAGCAAGCGAAGAGCTATCCAACGAGTGTTGGCTAAGTTTGAAAATTGAGACTCAAGCTGTTTATGCAAATCTTCTACTGCATGGGAAACATTCTTAATTTCGCTTCTCATTCTGTAAGGTTTGCAAACATATTCTCCGGTTGCAACAGCATTAATATTTTTAAGAAGTTCTTGAATACCAACCCCTTGCCTAGCTGCAGTTGGAATTACGGGAATACCTAAACTTTTCGAAAGCAATCTTTCGTCAACACTGATATGATGGCGTTTAGCTTCATCAATAAGATTTAAGCACAAAACTGCGCGGTCAGTTATTTCCAAAACTTGTAAAGCTAGATTTAGATTTCTTTCCAAGCGGGAAGCATCTACCACAATAATTGTTACATCCGGCTGACCAAACAAAATAAAGTCACGGGCAATTTCTTCATCGGTACTGGTTGATAGCAAAGAGTAGGTTCCGGGTAGGTCAACAATTTTAAAACGTTTATCTCCATACTGAAATCCTCCTTCGGCTCGCCCAACTGTTTTTCCAGGCCAGTTACCAGTGTGCTGACGAAGTCCAGTTAGAGCATTAAAAACAGTACTTTTTCCGGTATTTGGATTTCCAGCAAGAGCAACAACATAGTCGAAGTTCGACATATCAATGCCAAGCTTTACTAAGTTTGCGGAGTTATGCGCCGGACAAGTAGCGCAATTATTATCTACAGCCATCTAATTCTCTTTCAATTTTTTAATGTGTATTAAGTCCGACTGGTTTTTTCTAAGCGCAATTAAAGCTCCCCTAACTTCGTATGCTGCGGGGTCGCCTTTTAAGCTTTTCAGTCTAGCATGAACAACTGTGCCGGGAACAATTCCAAAATCCAGCATGCGTCTTCTTTGCTGACCGCGCATCGCATTTGAAATACCAAGCACAGTTGCGGCTTCATCAATTTGCAGAGATGATAAATTCTCAAATGATTCCTGCACGCTTTCCTTTTCCGAAAATGGAAGAACCGTAAGATTGGATGCAAGCACCGGGGCTAAAACACATTCTTCGCCATCGGCTTCAAAACGAATTTTATCTTTTGAACTCTGCAAAACATAAATCTGCATCCCCGGATATAATCCTTGAGCAGTTAGCTGAGCATAAACTTCTTTTGGCTCATCTTCAATGTGGATGATGCGTGCATATTTACCCTCTTCCAAATTGTTGAGAGATATTCCTTCTTTAGCAAGAACTTCTCCATCAGCATTGGGAATCGGGTCGCCATGCGGATCTACTAACGGATTACCAAGTCTAGCCGCTAAACGATTCGCATCTTCAATTGTTGTTTCGTGCTCTCGCTCTTCTGCAATCGAATGCCATTCATTTTCGGCAACGCTTGTATTATCGGCTAAGTACCTTTCCCACAATCTGTGTATACGTACAACACGAATCGCATAACTTCTTCCCTCAGTTGTCAGCATAATTTTATTGCCGGTTGAAGTCACCAAGCCCATAGCTTCAAGATTGGAAATTACAGACGCAGTATGCTCAGCTTTTAAAGCCAGATTTCCGGTCAGACTGTTTAAGGAACAATCCAAATTTTGAAACTCGCAATCGTAAAGGTGTTTGAGTGCATCTTCAATTAAAACGCGGGTTTTGTCTTTCCGCATCTTTTTGATTCGCGCAATTAATCCCGTTCGAGGTACGAATAGCAAAATCAAAACAGCTAATATCAGCACACCGATCAATATTGTAATAATAGGATTCAATTAATCACTCCGATTTCAGAATCTAATTTATTTCACTATGAATTTATGTTTAGAAAGTTTCTCTATCAAGTAACGAAAAATTCCCCCTCAAGATTCATTTTTGAATTTAGGAGAGAGTTTTATTGTTGTTTAGGTATAAAGCCGTAAAAGAATTATTTTTGAAACCAAAATTGGAGTACAAATGTCAGTAATTTCTCGAGATCAAGTTATAAATGCTCTTAGAAAGGTCGATGATCCCGATCTTCACAAAGATTTAGTAACACTAAACATGATTAAAGATGTAAAAATAGATGGCCAAAATGTCTCGGTCGTTGTTGAATTAACAACCCCAGCTTGTCCACTCAAAGATAAAATTCAACAAGATTGTATTAATGCTATTAAGAGTGACATTCCAAATGTTGAAAAAATTGATGTTAGGATGGATGCCCGTGTTCAGCCAAGTATTAATCAACGCATTAGCACTCTTCTTCCCGGCGTCAAAAATACAATTGCAGTTGCAAGCGGAAAAGGCGGTGTAGGCAAAAGCACTGTTGCAGTTAATCTGGCTGTTGCACTTGCTATGGACGGTGCTAAAGTCGGTTTGATAGATGCTGATATTTATGGTCCAAGCGTTCCGTTAATGTTTGGGTTGAACGAAAAACCTAAAATTTTTCAAGATACTGAGACAGCCAAAATGATTCCTCTGGAAAACTTTGGCGTAAAATTAATGTCTATTGGCTTTTTGATTGATGAAGATGCTCCTGTTATTTGGCGCGGGCCTATGGCAAGCGGTGCAATAAAGCAATTTATGAGTGATGTTCATTGGGGTGAGTTAGATTATTTAATCTTCGATCTTCCTCCTGGAACCGGAGACATTCAGTTAACACTTGTTCAAACTATTCCGCTAACCGGCTCTGTAATAGTTACAACTCCGCAAGAAGCATCGATAATAGATGTAAAAAAAGCTCTCGCAATGT
>JBHEKZ010000548.1:0-2565 GCA_041859025.1 Melioribacteraceae bacterium
TATTTCAAAATAGGCATGGCAAAGGAATGCATCTCAGAAATTGAATCTTTGTTGGCCTCGGAAATTGATCATGATTTACGAACCGAGTTATTGATTCTTAAAGGTGAAAATGAGATAGCCCAAGCAAAGTACCAAGCTGCACTCGAAATTTTCAATCAACTCATAGATGAGGGATTAACTCAAACTCAGGAAAACAAAATTCTAATATCGTTGGCAGATGCGAATTTATATCTAGGCAATTTTTCTATCACACAAGATATCAGTATGACATTATTAGATTTCGAGGAACTCGAATTAGCTGATAAGGGAAAAGTTCATAATCTATTGGCTCTTGTTTGCATATATCGTGACCGCAATTTTGACGAAGCGATAATTAATCTTCAATTAGCGATCAAGCTTTTCGAAAAATCTAATCAAATTGACAGAGTTTCTGGAATGAAAATCAACTTAGGGGGAATTTATGCCATGATGGCTGATTATGAAAACGCCAAGCTTAATTGGAATGAAGCGCTTATACTTAATCAATCGGTTGGAAACTTAGAGCAGGAAGCAAAACTATTACTTAACTATGGTGTATTATCTTTCGATTTATGTGAATACGAAATCGCGAAAGAACAATACATGAAATCCCTCGCGATTTTTGAAAGCATAAGCGATTTAAACAGCATTGGGTTAGCTTATCTCAATTTAGGTGAGGTGAATTCTGCACTCGGACAATTTGAAAATGCAGAAACTTGCTTTTTTAAGTCTGAGGAGATTTTCAAAAATATTGGAAGCTTTGCTCAGCTATCAGATACACTTTTTGCCCTTGGCAAACATTACTTTTCAGTTGGTAATATTACTTTATTAAACTCAATCGTTAAACAGTACACAACTCTAATAAATGATAATTTGATCTCTACTTTCGACACGAAGTACATCAAATTATTAGATGGGTTATGCTGTTTGTTAGAAAATAAATTTGAATTGGCCGAGCAACTACTTGGTGAATCAGTTAAGAATTTTTCATCTAGCAGCGAACGTGAGGATCAAATAAATTATCACTTTGCAATGTTTGCATTTGTTAGCTGCCTTATTACAAGGGGAAATCTGCTGGAAGCAGAGTCACAATTGGATAATTGTGTAATATCAAAGACAGTACCTCAAAAAAACATTTATGAAGCCGAGAAGGAATATTATTTAGGCTTGATCGCTTATAAGTCACAGCGAGGTGATCCAACAGTGCATCTATCCAACTGTATCTCATTACTTTCGGATTTTCCGTTGAGCATAACTTGCGCAAAAGCATTTTTCATAGAATCACTGTACTATGCTGAACGCGGAAATATGCATAAATCTGATAAGCTCACTAAGATTTCCGACTCAATTATAGACAAGCTTTCTATTTCTTTCACGGATAAAGCGAAACAGAGTGGTTTCAAGATGCATATAAAATTTTTATTAGAGTCCCTAAATTTGTAGAGGTTGTTTAGCGAAATCGCATTGCAGGCTAATTTTAAGTTATATCGAATTACAAAGGAAACAACATGAAGCTTTCTGAATTCCTAAGAGATTTAGATTTATCAGACGACAATCAACAAGGCTCTTCAAGACTACAAGTAATATTAAAAATCCTAAAAAAGATTAACAGTTCATTAGTCCTAGAAGAAGTGCTTGAACTTGTACTGAAGAATGCCATAAAACTTACAATGTGTGAGCGTGGTTTTATTGTATTGAAAACCGATGCTGGAGAATTGGAAAATGTGTTGAGCCTGAATTCAGAGGGACAAAGAGTATCTGTAGATCAATTCAATATTTCAAGAAGTGTAGTAAATGATGTCTTCAGCATAGGTCAATCTAGATTTATCGAATCTGCGTTGAATACCCCGGCAAAAGCATCCGAAAGCATTACTAATCTGGAATTGCAGACAATTATGTGTGCTCCTCTGCAGACCGAGGGAGAAACAATTGGAGTTATATATGTTGATAGCAGAACTCTTAACAAAATTGAGTCAAAGGAAATTACTGAAACATTTGAAGTTTTTGCTTCTCAGGCCGGTATTGCAATAAACAATGCATTAATGCATGGGCGCCAACACAAAGCAAACGAAGAATTAAAGCGCGCGTATAGCGAACTTGAAATTGCAAAACGTGAAGCCGAAAAGCTGGATCAATTAAAGAATCATTTTTTAACACAGATGTCACACGAAATTCGAACCCCTTTTAATATAATTCAAAGCAGCCTTTTTTTACTGAAGTCCATGATCTCAACTTCATCGAACCCTGAAGTGAAGGAAATTTTTGCTATGCTGGAGGATGGAAGCAATAGAATAATACGAACCGTTGATCGCATAATGGAAATGGCAAAAATTAGGTCAGGCTACTATGAAATCTTCAAAGAAAAGATAAGGTTAAGTGAAGAAATCCTTCAAGATGTTGTTTCAAAATTTGAAAAGAATGCCCACGAGAAAGGAATTTACTTGTTATTTCAAAAGGCCACAGAAATAGACTTTATTGAATGCGATCGTTTTATGGTATATCAAATTTTTCAAGAAATAATTGATAATGCAATCAAATTCACAGAAA
>JBHEKZ010000589.1:0-12404 GCA_041859025.1 Melioribacteraceae bacterium
TATAAAGGAAACACATAAACGTGGAATGAAAATTATTCTTGATGGGGTTTGGAACCACATGGGATTAACCTCTTGGGCTTTCCAAGATATCAAAAAGAATCAACAGAAATCGAAATACAAAGACTGGTTTACAATTAAAACTTGGGATGATCCGAACACGCCAAAAGATGAATTTGATTGGCAAGGCTGGGTCGGAATAAAAGATTTACCGGAAATTCGTGAAGATGAAAATGGAATTGTTACCGGGCCAAAAGAATATATTGCAAGTTCTATAAAGCGTTGGATGGACCCGAATGGAGATGGAAAAGTTGATGACGGAATTGACGGATGGCGGCTTGATGTTGCTGAAATGGTTAACCACAAATACTGGAAAGAGTTCAGAAAATTAGTAAGAGGAATAAATCCAGAGGCATACATTGTAGGTGAAGTTTGGTGGGAAGACTGGAAAAACTATAAAATGTTTGATGCTCGTCCTTGGATTGCCGGTGATGAATTTGACGCAGTAATGAATTACCGTTACATGCGAGCAAACAAAAATTTTGTTCTTAACAACAAAGACCAGGATGATGCGAATGCTTATGTAGATTCATTAAACACTATGCTGAAAACATACGGCGAAAATTATTATGCAATGATGAATCTGCTTGGCAGCCATGATACCGAACGCCTCGCCTCTGTTGTTATTAATCCTGATTACAAATATGACCACCAAGCAAATGTAAGAGATAGTAAGGAATACGATATACGTAAACCAAACGCCACCGAGAGATTAAAACAAAAATTAATGGTGGCTCTGCAATTTACTCAGCCGGGAAGTGTTCACATCTACAATGGTGATGAAGCGGGAATGTGGGGCGGCGATGATCCGGATGAACGCAAGCCAAATGTTTGGCCTGAGTTTAAGTACGAAACCGAAACAACACATCCGTACGGTCAGCCACGGCCAGTTGATGAAGTAAAGTTTGATGAGGACCTTTTCAAATTCTATCAGAAGATGGCTGCAATTAGAAATGGAAATAAAATTTTAAGCCTCGGAACAATCGCGTTTAACGTTCTGGATAACAACTTAAAAATTCTCGGCTATACAAGAGAATTAAAGAAAGAGAAAGTCTTCGTAATCGTGAACAACAATTCTGAAAGCAATACGCTCAATTTAGCTGCAAATGATTTTCTTGGATCAAAAGACAGCTACAAAGATTTAATCTCGGGAGCGACAATTAAGTCTGAGAGAGGCCAATACAACATAAAACTGGGACCATACCAGTTAATAATTTTAAAGTGAATTTGTTATGTCAGAAGGTAAATGATTTTTCTTTTAATTGTAACCAATGTTACTGAGGTTTTTGAAATGATTGTTATGAAAAAAGTTTTCTTTATTTCATTCTTAATTTTAATTAGTACTTGTTCTTTAACAACCGCGCAGGAACGGGGAACTATACGCGGAATTGTAAAAGATTCCACCTCACAAGAGGTATTACCTTTCTGCACAGTAATGATTAAAGAGCTTGGAATTGGTGCCTCTACGAACAACAGAGGTTACTTTGTTCTCTCTTCAATTCCAGAAAAAGAAAATTACACTGTTATTGCTTCCTACGTGGGTTTTAAGAGTAAGCAGGTTATTGCAAGAGTAGTTGCCAATAAGGTAATTGATCTGGAAATATTACTTTCTCCTTCCCGCATTCAATTAAATGAGATTGAATTAGTCGGCCATTTCGTTAAAGCGGAAAACACACCCAGCGTTAGCACAACTACATTATCTGCTAAAGAATTAAATTCAATTCCCAAAGGCGTGGAAACGGATGTTTTACGTTCCTTAGTTACCTTGCCCGGAGTTCAATCAACAGGCGATGTATCTGCGAAGTTCAATGTGCGGGGCGGTGAAAATAATCAGAACTTGATAATGCTGGATGGGATGCCAATCTATTATCCTTTTCACGCCATTGGTTTATTTAGCGTTGTTGACCCGGATGTTGTAAGCAGTGTAGAATTTTTTAGAGGCGGCTATCCATCCAATTATGGAAGAGCTTTATCCTCTGTTTTGAAAATTGTGACAAAAGAAGGAAACAAGAATCGTTTTGGGGGCAATTTTAGCGCAAGTTTACTTTCTATGAAAGGATTGATTGAAGGCCCTATTCCAAATGGCTCATTTTATTTCAGCGGAAGAAAAAGTACTTCGAATGACATTCTGAAAAAGTTTGTTAATCAAAATGAATTACCGATTGAGTTTTATGATGCTTCGTTGAAAATGAATTTTTCACATCCTTCTTTCTTCTCCGGATCAAAATTCACTTTGCAGGGTTTATTCAGCGAAGACAATCTGAGATTTGAAAAACCAACAGACCCGGATTACCGCTGGGCAAACAAAATTCTTGGACTAAAAATATTTTCTGTCGGCGTCGATCCGCTCACACTCGATTTCGGTATTGTGTTCAGTCAATACGTCAATTCAATTTCTCCCAAACAAAGCAGTGTAAAGCCGAAATCTAATGAGGTAGATGATTTCACTATTTCAACAGATTTCGTTTATACATTAAGCAGCAAAGATGAAGTCAACCTTGGACTCGATTTAAAGTATCTCAAGACAAAACTATTTCTCGAAAATCGCTTTGGATTCCGTTCAGATGTTGGAACATCGGGTTTAAGCTCGAATGCATATCTTGGATATAAATTTCTTCGCATTTCCGATTTAGGAATCGATATTGGGACGAGATTAAACATAGCTAGTTCGGCCGCCAAAGGAGATTTTTTCGAACCTAGAATCAATATTTCTTATTCACCGATTCCGCAACTAACATTTAAAGCCGCAAGCGGTATTTATCAGCAAGATATTACTACAATTTCCGATGAGAGAGAGGTTCTTTCACTTTTCGATCCTGTAATCATTATCCCAACTTATCTGCCAAAGTCGAAAGCCATTCATCATATAGTTGGAACAACAGTAAAACTCAACACTTCGTTTTCAGTAGAGATTGAAGGATATTACAAGAGCATTCTTTCGGCTCCAACTTATAATGAAGATAAAATTTACTTCTCCGATCCCGACTTACTTGAAAGTAAAGGAGAAGCCTACGGTGGTGAACTTCAAACTAAATACAGAGAGAGTCTTTTTGAACTTTCAGCCGCTTATTCAATTAATTGGGCTCGCAAAGAAGTTGCCGGTGTTAAATACGCTCCACGATTCGATTCGCGCCACAACGTGAATTTGAATCTTACCATTCACCTGCCGGAAGATTTTGAGTTTAGCACAAATTGGGTTTACAATTCCGGTCATCCATTTACTAAGCAGCTCGGTTATTATCAGAAACTTTCACTTGATAGCTTCTTAGATGATTACAGAATTTATCAACTGCTATTCCCGGTCCGTTATTTTGATGTAAAGAATTCATCTATTCTTCCGGATTACCACCGACTGGATTTAATACTTTCAAAAACATTGCTCATCGGATTTCTTAAGCTTCACGTTGATATCAGCGCAATAAACGCATACAACAGAAAAAATATTTTTTATTTTGATCAAACAAGCGGAAAGCGGGTTAATATGTTGCCATTTTTATTAACCGGAACGATAAAGGCTGAAATATGAAACGATTAATTATTTTGCTTGCAATATTTATTGCTGCGCTTTCTATAATTAGCTGCGAAGAAAATGTCTCTCCTAAAGGCAATTTACCAGAAAAGTATGCTGTAAATTTTATTGTCCGCGGTGATACTTCTCTTCAAGTAGCCTATGTTTCTAAACTTTATGACGTGGAAGGATTCGATCCACTAACACTAGCCTCTGATCCGGCAGTTACTGGTGCAACTGTTTATATAAAGTATTCAGATGCCGACACCAAGTACTTCTTAAGAGACACTATTGATAATGATAATATTAATTCGACCTATAATTCTCCGGCGAAATATTACTACACAAAGAACTTCAGACCGCAATACAACAAACAGATTGAACTGCATGTAAAACTTCCTAATGGTACCGAGATTAGTTCAACATCTAAGTCGCCTGTTGGATTAATATTCGATCAATACAAATCTATCTCCTACATTCCCGGGCCGGTTGCACAACGAGATACGAATTACGCTTCAATATATTGGGATAACATCGGGCTTGATATTGTTAAAGCTAAGCGCGTTAAGATAGTCTATTATTACCGGGAATTAAGCGGCGAGAAAACCCGTCATGAAAAAATGGTACCGCTGAGTGTTTCTACAGACCAGGGTAAAGAAGTTTTTGATTATTACAGTATGGCTTTTCAAAACGAATTGAAAATTGATAGGAAGCTTTTAACTAAAGCATTGAAAGACATTTCGGAGGGAAACTCTTCCAAGGCAAGATTCTCTCTTGCCTATCTGGAAGTTGAAGTTCTTACCTTTGATGAAAACTTAACAAAATATTTTTCCACTAATCTCTTTTATGATTTTGGTTTTACGGTTAGGAACTACCCTTCAGATTTGACCAACATTAGCGGAGGATTAGGTTTCTTTGGCTTATATATGTCGGCAAAGAAAATACTCAAGTTTGATACACAGTATGCACTAAAAGAGTTCGGCTACCTAATTGAAAAGTAGCAACTAACCGGTCTAATTACTCAATACTAAATACTCTGTACTAGTTCCTAAAATATTGCATAAATAAATGGCGCAAGCGCAGAACCTTTTGTAAGAACTATCAATCCGCCTAATAGAATTAAGAAAAAAACAATTGGCATAAGCCACCATTTTTTCCTTTCACTAAGAAACTGCCACAATTGACCTATTGTTGAAAGCTTGCTCATTTCGCCTCTTTCTATATCATTTGTGAGAGCAAAATTAACTCATTAACTCTACTAATGCCAAGATTGAGTTCTTCCGATGCTATTCAAATTTGATTATTTTTCAGCAAAATAATTGGAGAAACATTGGCAGATTCAAATAAAGGGACTAAATCCAAAGTGGTAGTAAAGAAACAAACCCCAACTACAAAACCACCCTTCTATTTCTATTTAATTTTGGCATTAATCCCAATTCTCTTCTTTGTTCTCCTTGAAATTGGATTAAGGATTTTCAACTATGGTGATGATTTGTCAATGTGGGTTCAGGCAACTCCCGGCAAGAAAATTGCCAACGCATATGTGGCTAGGCGATATTTCTCAAACGTAAAAAATCTGCCAACAACTATTGAAGATGTATTTGATTCAACAAAAGCCGAAAATTCATATCGAGTGTTTATTTTGGGAGAAAGCAGTGCCGCCGGTTATCCTTATATGCCTCTTGGTTCTTTTTCCCGGTACATTCGTAAAAGATTGGAACTTGCGTATCCGGATCGCAAAATTGAAGTTGTAAATCTTGGAATGACAGCTGTATGCAGTTACACAGTTAGAGATTTTATGCCGGAAGTAATTAAACAAAAACCAGATGTGGTAATTATTTATACAGGGCACAATGAATATTATGGAGCGCTTGGCGTTGGTTCGATGGAGTCACTTGGCAAATCGAGAACTCTAGTCAATCTCTACCTTGCGTTAAAAGAATACAAGACTATTCAACTGCTAAAAGATTTTTTACAATGGGCAGTTAAATCTATCAGCGGTGAACCTGAAAAAAGTACCGGCACATTGATGTCGAGAATGGCAAAGGAACAATCAATTGAACTTAACTCCGATAGTTTTAATGAAGGTATTGATCAGTTTGATGGCAATATGCGAGATATAATTGAAATGTGTAAAGATTCTAATACTCCACTTATATTAGGTACACTTACGTTTAACCTGAAGGACCAGAGACCCTTTGTTTCAGTAAAATCATCTGCGCTACCAACAGCGAGTTCTATCTATGAAGAAGCAAATAAGAAATATACAGCCGGTGATTTCAAATCGGCATTAAAGTTATATCGTGAAGCTAAAGAATTAGATGCCCTCCGGTTTCGCGCTCCGGAAAAACTAAATTCGTTAATACGCGGTTATCACAAAGAATTTGGTGTTGCGGTTGTTGATATTGACTCTTTATTCAATGCCAAAAGCCCGAATGGAATTGTTGGCAATAATTTAATGACAGACCATCTTCATCCAACTCTAGAAGGTTTTCATTTAATGGGAGATGCTTTTTTTAGCAAAATGAATGAAATGCAGCTTCTTCCCAAATCTAATCCGGTTATAGCATATGAAGCGCAGGATTTCAAAACAAGGGAAGCTTTTCCTTTCTCCTCTTTAGATTCAACAATGGCGGTGTACAGAATCGCGCTCCTTAAAAATGATTGGCCTTACATTGATCCTAAAAATAAAATAGATGACCTAACATTATTAAACCCAAGAACTGAGGTTGACAGTGTTGCTTTTAGTTTTGCCGAAGGGACTATTACTTGGCCGGAAGCTCACGAAAAGCTTGCCAATAAAAAGCTGTTACAAAAAAACTATGATGAATGCATTAAACATCTTGAGGTTTTGATTTATCAATATCCGGTTGTAACCGAGTATTATGATATGATTGACAACATTGCGCTCACACTATTAAAACAAGAAGATTTTTCCAAAGCATATGAAATATTGCTCAAACGATATGAAATTAAACCAAACCCTTTTTCAGCTAAATGGCTAGGCAATATCGATCTCAACAATCACAGAATTTCTTCAGCAATAAAATATTTGGAGGAAAGTATAAAATTAGATCCTAGCGATCTGCAGTCACTTTATAATCTTGCCGGCGCTTACGCGTTAGATAAGCAATATACAATGGGCTTGCAGACAATTAACAGTGTTTTGCAGAAGGATGCTAATTACCCCGGGGCTAGAGATTTGAAAGTACAGTTAGATGGACTTGTTAAAGCTAAATAAGAAGCGGACATTAAACTAGAGTAATCATTAACTCGAAATGAAAAGCATAAAAAAATCCCGTCTCGATTAATCGTGACGGGACTTTTTAATTCCACCATAAAGCTAAATTACTTCAGCAATAGCATCTTCTTTGTAGCATTAAAACTACCAGCTTCAACTCTATAGAAGTAAACACCGCTGCTCAACTTAGAAGCGTTAAAATCAAATGAATAAGAACCTGCTTTCATTTGTTTGTTAACAAGTGTTGCTACTTCTTGACCAAGAACGTTGAATACCTTCAAGCTAACATTTTCGTCTGCCGGAATAGCAAACTTAATTGTTGTTGTAGGATTGAATGGGTTTGGATAGTTCTGATCCAAAGAGAATTTAGATGGTATTCCGCTTTCCAAATCGCGTACATCTGTAAAGCCAAGAGGAGCTGCTTCAAATTGATCGGACTTATCTTCTTTGTCTGTCCATTTATCAAGTGGAGCTGTGTAAGGCTGAGTGAATGTACCTTTGGAAGTTTGTGGAATATATCTAACTCTATAAGCATTCTGTCCAAAACCAGCTGTTTCAAGTGTGAAAGATTTATCTGCAGCTCTTTGAATTCCGTAACGATATTCAAATCCATTGAATCCGCCGGCTTTCATGGTTAAAGTTCCTTCGTAAATCTTATCACCATCAGCATCGGTTAATTCAAAATAAGTTTGATTATCAGAATCTCTCCATCCCATTACTTTACAGAATAGTGGCTGTTCTGAAATATAGAATACTTTATCGCCAGATTTCATTGGAACTGCAATTTTTGTAGCGTCAAAAGCGTCTTTCATATCAACACGGAGTTTAATTGAAATTGCTTTTGATGTGTAGAATCCCGGAAGTACGTCATCGTAATAAACGCTTGGTGTTTCCTGGTTTGGTTGACCTTGATACGTAAATAAACGGTTTCCGCCGCCTCTTGAGAGAGGTCTTTCATATCCATCAGCCCAGCCGGTAGTATCTTTTTTACCAACGAAGTATTTATAGAAATTGTCTGAAGGAACTTCTGCTTTCACAAATCCAACCGGCAAGAACCAGCTCGTTGGGAATAAAAAGTCTTGAAGCATTACGCTTTTATCTTTATCAGAATTGCTCCAACCGTTGAAATTACCGCGTACTTCAAGTCCGTCTACTGCAGCGTTATATACTTTTAGCTGCTCAAGAACTGCCATGTTTACATAGAAAGAAACTGTTCCATCTTTCAACTGAACGTTAGGGTTAACATCATTAAAGAAACGTTCAACTTTGTTTGTTCCGTCAAGAATTAAAGCAGTCTTGTTTGGATCGTTTTCCCATATAGTAGCATTAGCTTTGTTGCTATATAAGAACTTGTAATTAATAGTTGTTCCGGATTTGATTGTATCTAAAGTTGCGGTATAAATTGAATCTCCGTCAGCATCAACTAATTCAGTTGCCGATGTGTTCCAACCGTTAAAATCGCCGGCAATAAATACTTTACCCGGAATTGGAGTCTTCAATAAATCACCTTGTTTTAAAGGTAATTTCATGTTGGCTCTAAATTCAACATTAGCTTTCGCACCGGAAATAGCTTTGTTATCATACCAGAGAACATCAAGAACCTTATCGCCGGTTATGTCAATTTTTCTATCATCGATGCTTTCCCAACCGGTATTGGTTGCTTTAGCGCCGTTATGGAAAAATTTGAAAGCGAGTGTTTTGCCATCTGTTAATTTTGCTTTGTCGAATGATGCCTGGACTTCGTAAATCATATCTCCGTCTGCATCTTTCATTTCTGTTTCGCCCCAATCGTTAAAGTTTCCGCGAGCAGATACTTTATCGGCTGTGGTAAGCTTACCTAACTGTAATTCCAACTTCATGTTAACTTTGAAAGTAACTTTATAAGTCTGTGCCATTGAACCAGACCAAGCTACTACAAGCAGAGCTAAAATTAGTACTGTTAGTTTTTTCATTGTGCCTCCATTTTGTTGGTTATGGAATATTTATTTATAGTGGTGGAAAATATCATTTTATATCCTTAGTTAAAAACCTAACATAACACCAAAACTATGCATATTATCCAAGTATTTCAGTTTCTGATACGAGTAATCAACAGATATTCTGAAGAAACTAAGACCATCGTATTTTATACCGGCACCTAAAGTAAGTCCTTCCTGCGTATCTTCCAAGAATAAAGCCTTATAACCGCCTCTTAAAGAAATCAAGTTATTGAACATTGAAATCTCACCGCCAACATTTACCCATTGCTTATTATCATTTGGGTGAATTGCGTCAACTGCAAGAGTTAATCTATGTTCATCCATAATTGTGAAGTCTCTCGAAATACCGACTTGCAAACGAAGCGGTAATTCAAATGGGTCGGTTTTATAGAATGCGTCTATGGTTTCATTATTTCCGGCTCTGGTTGGATCGGGATCGTGGCGTACAAGTAAATCATCACCAGCCATTTGCATCTTTGAGCCATAATTAGAAATACTCGACGCAAATTTGATTCCGTAGAAAGGAGTCTTAAATATTGTTCCAATATCAAAACCGAGCCCGTCTGCTGTAGAATTAAATATATCCTCGCGAATGTACTTGATGTTAAAACCCACAGCAAAGTCTTCAGTTATAAAACGTGAATAAGTTAAAGCAAACGAATAACTTCCGGCGCTAAATTTTTCACCGGTTCCTTCAGGATAATATTCGGAAGTGACATCCATTTCGCCAACATTTAATGCAGTTACACTAGCGCCAAATGTACCATACTCTCCCGCAGGGAATACAATTCCGAAGTAGTTAACATTTATATCTGCGAACATTTTTGTATAAGTAAACAAAGTTTGAACTTCGTTTACGTTTGCTATACCAGCAGGATTCCAATACATAGCAGATACGTCATTTGCAATTGAGGTGTATGCACCACCCATCGCATTGGCACGCGGACCAACACCAATGCTCAAAAATTTGGCCGCTGTAGTACCCGTTTTGGATACCTGCTGTGCCAAAATTGGCTGCAGCAATGCCGCAACCAATAAGACCATTGTTAATATTCTTTTATGTAACACGATTTAACTCCTTAAAATTTTTAGTCCATTTACGTTATTTAATTATTGCGAACTTGCCAATCTTATCACCAACACCCGGAGCTGTTATATGATAGACATAAATTCCGTACGCAACATTTAAGTTATCCTTGGTTAACATTTTCCATTCTTCTGAACCATCGTTCAACGGACTATCGTGCTCAATAACATCAACTAATTCACCATTTACTGTAAAGATTCTTATTGTACACTTACTTGGTAAGTGTGTAAAATGCAATGATCTTGGTCCTCTACCGCTAGCGTAAGGATTTTTGGCTTCCCATTGAGCACTAGCAACGTAAGGATTTGGAACTACCTTAATCTTTTCCATATCCTTCCTTGCCTGGTCGGCGTCAATCAATGCTTTCTTGGCAACAAATCTAAACTTATCAGACGACAAGAATGGTTTCTTGAGCTTAAGTTCTAGCTTATCACCACTTTTTGGTAAACGAGTTCCGGTTGTTGCATCCGGAGTATCATACAAGTAGAACCACCATGTATATACAAGTGTACCACCTTTATCAGGTTCTAAGAAAAGAATTCTATCTCTTCTTGCGCCGTTTGTAGATAAGTTTCCATCGCTTCCATCTACTTCAAGCAGAGCAAAATCAATATATTTTTGAGTACTCAGGTTAAAGACTTTAAAGTTAACAGCTTTAGAAGCGAATGTTGTAACTCCGAGCTTTATCTCTTTGGATTGACCAAAGCCAAGATCACCAAACTCAATTCTGTAATCGTTCGGTCTTTCCTCACCCAAATAACCGCCTGTATATTGGAATTTTTCAAAACGGTAGTCAACTACTTTAGGATCATTCCAAATTGCAGTTGTTCTGTCCAGTTCCACTCTTGCTTCATTTCTAAATTTCAATCTGAAGCCATCAATCAAAGGCTGCTCATAATCCGCGGCAAATATTCTGCTCTTATTAATTAATATTGCACCGGCAGTAGAGTCTTTAAGAGTCCAGTTTTTGGTAGTAAGAGTATCGGGCTGACCTGATCTTTTTGAAACCTTAATTGTATCTTCAAAAGTAATGTTGTAAACGTGGCTGTCTTTCATTTTGTTTAGATCAACAATTTCGTAAGCAATGTTGCCGGAAGTTGTTCCAGTAACAAGTTGTACAGTTCCAAGTGTTGGTCCAACAAATCCGGCAGCTGGAGCTTCCGGTTTTACTCTGGCTACGTTTTGACCAAGTTTAACAGATCCGTCAGGTAATAATGAAAGACGAATTGGTGTTTCTGAAGGAGCAATTTCTCCGGCAGCAAAACCAAAATCGTAAGCTACTAATGCATAATAGTATGTAAATCCGTTCTGCACAGTTGAATCAACAAAGCTGTGTATTAATCCGGAATCTGTTCCTAAGTAGTATTTAACACCATCAATACCAATTGCATCAAAGCCGCTGATGCCGTCTTTCAAATCGAATTGTGCAATAGGAGTTTTGAAGATTTTATTACCAAATCCGTTAGTAATATTTTCAGCATCTTGAAAAGCCGGATCGGAAGCTCTATAAATTTTATAACCTTCAAAGTCTCTTCCAACACCGCCAATTGCATCGATGTACTGATCAAATGAAGTTTCAGCAACATCATCCCAATACAAGGTTACACGGTTGTTGCCTGGAATTGCAGTCAACGTTGGAATGAGAGGAGAATTCGCGAAACGATAATCGTTATTATATGTTTCTTGTGCACGAACTCTCTTACGGAGAATTTCACTCTTTCTGAATGCACCGCCCGGATCAGGTACCGCGCCATTTGAGAATAAAACTGCAATTGAGATTGGCTCTGTCTGTCCGGCTTTAAGTGGAAATAATCCGGAAGAAACAAATAGATCGTATTCGCCGGCAACCACTTCTTGAGGATCGTAGAATTTACCTGGAATCATAAAATCGAACCACATCTGTGCATCGCTGTTGATATTTAATCCGCCGGCTGGAACATAATCAGCATTTGTAATACCTATCTGATCTGTTTCCGAAACGTCTGTTACGTCAACTTTTGGTTCGCCGGGCAAACCATATTTTGCGCCGGATGTTGGTTTACCATCATTTTCACCCGCATCGCCAGATTCGGCAACGCCATCTAATCCAACGTCATCACGCAACGGATTCCAATCATAATCATTATCTTTTCCATCATCGCGAGCTTCATCAATTAATACATCAATACCATCGTCTATTCCTTCATCAATCGCGCCGTTACCGTCATTATCTTTTCCATCAGCATATTTCTTACCAAGTGTAGATGCAACTACATTATAAAGAATTGTTTTTTCATCAACTCTGTAACGATAATATGGCGCATCCTTTGAAGCTTGGTCTATCATTGCTTGTGTAACTACCGGATTTGTAGCTTCGCCGTCTCCGTCATTATCAATTCCATCTTTAAATGGCAATCCAAGCGTGCTTGAAACTACACCAATTAAATGAACTTGATTTTTTTGGAATGCATCAAGAGGAGGCCAAATGTGCCACTTGTTAGTAGGTGAAGCAACTTGATCAATCATGGCTTGAGTGACAACCGGACTGTTAGC
>JBHEKZ010000249.1:0-4661 GCA_041859025.1 Melioribacteraceae bacterium
CAATTTTATCGTTATTGACTAGCGGCAATCAGACATTGAAGAAGGTATGTGTTGAAAAACAACTACTTTCTCTTCGCATAAAAATTATATAGTTGAGATTTAATTCCCCTTTATTATACAGTTAGAACTGTAATTCACTTAGTGTCAATATGTTGCCATAAAGATAGCTTTTGAAAAGATGATCTTGATACTATATTTGAGATCAAAATATCCGAATGAAATTCAAAATGATAAAATACGAGGTGTCTGTGAAGAGAAGCTACTTGTTTCTACTTATATTTCTTACAATCCTGATATTTGGGTGTTCTGCTGAGAAAGAATTCTCCAGCTTTCAAAAATCAGCCTCTTTTGAAGGCAAAGGCTTATCTGTCTATACAACAGCAGACTCAAGCAATCTTAAAATTTCCTTGACCAATAATTTGGAATTTAAAAAGGCAATTCAGCCCTTGGAAACTGAAATATGTGTATTTGTTAATCCAGAGAAGTCATTTCAAGAGTTTATAGGTATTGGTGGAGCGATAACTGATGCTGCCGCAGAAGTTTACGCTAAACTTTCCACAGAGAAACAGAAGGAATTTCTAACTGCCTATTTCGATAAAAATGCCGGTATTGGTTATACTTTAGCTAGAACCACTATTCACAGTAGCGATTTTAGCAGCGGAAGTTATACTTATGTAAGTAATGAGGATAAAAACTTATCTTCTTTTAATATAAAACATGATAGAGCATTCAAAATTCCATTAATCAAAAAGTCTATTGAAGCCGCTGGAGGTAAACTTACTCTTTATGCGAGCCCGTGGAGCCCCCCGGCTTTTATGAAAGATAATAAAAATATGCTGCGGGGCGGGAAACTATTGCCGGAGTATTTTGAATCTTGGGCAATGTATTTTACAAAGTTTATAAAGGCTTACGAAGCTGAACAAATTTCAGTTTGGGCTATTACATTACAAAATGAACCGATGGCAATACAAAAGTGGGAATCTTGTATCTACACAGCCGAAGAAGAAAGAGATTTTTTGAAGAACTATCTTGGTCCAATTATGCAAAGAGAGGGACTTGGTAATAAAAAAATTATTGTTTGGGACCATAACAGAGATTTGATCAACCACAGAGCCAATACAATTTTGGGAGATCCAGACGCTGCCAAATATGCTTGGGGAGTAGGATTTCACTGGTATGAGACATGGGCGGGCGGACAGCCAATGTTTGATAATGTAGCCGAGGTTAAGAAATCATTCCCAAACACAAATCTGATTTTTACAGAAGGCTGTGCGGAAAGATTTGATTCGACACATTACAATTTTTGGCCAAACGCAGAGCGATACGGTCGTTCTATGATCAACGATTTTAACAATGGAACAGTCGGCTGGACAGACTGGAATATTCTACTTGATGAAAAAGGTGGCCCAAACCATGTCGAGAATTTCTGCTTTGCACCTGTACACGCAGATACTAGATCGGGCGAATTAATTTTCACTCCTTCTTATTTTTATATTGGTCATTTTTCTAAGTTTATCCGGCCTGGGGCAAAAAGAATTAGCTCGGTTGCCAGCCGCAGTCATTTGTTATCGACATCATTTATAAATCCAGATGGTAAAATTGCAACTGTGGTTATGAATCAAAGTGATTTGAAAATAAATTATAAGTTATATGTTGGCTCGTATGCTGCAGAAATTCAAATACTTCCCCATTCAATTCAAACGATTGTTTATTAATGACTAAAGGCTGCTTCAACTTTTTGAGGCAGCTTTTTCTTTTACAGAATTTTTGTAAAGCTTATAATTCAATCCGTCACAAAGAGCCTGCCAGCTTGCTTCTATTATATTTGTTGAAACACCCACAGTAGACCATGTCGATTCTCCATCGCTTGATTCAATTAACACTCTTACTTTAGCCGCAGTTGCTTCTTTTTCATCAAGCACACGTACCTTATAATCTACAAGTTTAACATTAGCTATTTCTGGATAGAACCGAATTAGTGCTTTGCGCAATGCATTATCAAGAGCATTAACAGGACCATCACCTTCAGCAGCAGTATGTTCCACTTCCCCATTCACTTCAATTTTTAGAACTGCTTCAGCGTTGTTATGTCTATCGTTATCAAAAAATGAATATATGCGTGAGTCGATAGTTTTAAAGAATGGACTAAACTCATTTTTTTCATTTCTCAAAATCAATTCGAAAGACGCCTCAGCGCCGTCATACTGATAGCCTTCATACTCAAGTTCTTTAATATGTTTAACTAATTTTTTGTTGAACTCGCTTGCTTCGTCAACATCAACACCAAATTCTTTTGCTTTGTATTTTATATTGCTTTGTCCGGACAAATCGGAAACCAAAACTCTCTGTGCATTACCGACTACTGAAGGGGATATATGCTCATACATTCTACTGTCTTTGAGAACCGCGCTAACATGTATTCCACCTTTATGCGCAAAGGCGGATTTACCAACAAATGCAGCCCTTGTATTGGGGCTCAGATTCATTATTTCATAAACTGTATTTGAAAGTGATGTTAATTGTTCAAGAGCGATTTCTTTTTTTGTTTTACAATTCATCTTTAACAAAAGATTTGGAATGATGCTGACTAGGTTCGCATTTCCGCAGCGTTCCCCTACTCCATTAATTGTCCCCTGAACATGAGCAGCACCACATTCTATCGCAGCTAATGAATTAGCAACTGCCAAGTCACCATCGTTATGAACATGAATACCAATTGGTTTTGTAATTGATTTTTTTACTTCTTCAATTGCAGATTTAATTTCGTTAGGAAGCGTTCCGCCGTTTGTATCGCAAAGAGTAATTACGTCTGCTCCACCTTCTTGAGCAGAAACTAGCATACGGATAGCAAATTTTTCATCATCTTTATAGCCGTCAAAAAAATGCTCGGCGTCAAAGATTACTTTTCTTCCATTGTCTTTCAAAAATTTAACTGACTTGAAAATCAATTCTGCATTCTGGTCTTCTGTCAATCCCAAACTTTTTTCTGAATGAAATTTCCAAGTCTTTCCAAAGATTGATACGTAAGGAGTTTCCGCTCTGAGCAACGCAATCAAATTTGCATCACTTTCAATTTTGTCCGGATATCTGGCTGTTGAACCAAAAGCGCACATCTGAGCATGAGTTAAGCTTACTTTTTTAATCTCCTCAAAAAATTCTGCGTCACGCGGATTGCTACCGGGCCAGCCGCCTTCAATAATATCAATTCCAAAATCATCAAGTTTTTGAGCAATTAAAATTTTGTCGCGCACTGTTAAGCTTACCGCTTCACCCTGGGTTCCATCACGCAGTGTGGTATCAAAAAGTTCAATCAGTTTTGCTTCCATCCGAGAAAATCCTTTTTCTGTATCCGAATTCTTAGATCATTTTATTTTCGCGTGCGTAGTTAAAGATTCCGCCGCTGTTAACAATATCATACACGCTTCCTAACGGACGAAGCTGATAAACTTGTCCGGTGGATATATTTTCAAGTGTGTTTTTTGAGTAATTAATTTCAACTTCGTCGCCGGTTTTTATTTTGTCATTTAGTTTTACAGTACCTTCAAACGGAACAAGGAATCCGCCGTCTACAGAATTGCGATAAAAAATTCTAGCGTAAGACTCAGCAACTATTGCTTTTACACCGGCAACTTGTAAAGCAAGCGGAGCGTGTTCGCGAGAAGAACCGCATCCAAAATTTGATCCGCCAATTACAACCGAATACTCTGAAAGATGGTTATCTCCAACAATAAATGTCTTTCCGCCATCCGGTAAGCCGGCTTTTTCTATTGGAACACTTGATAATGCAAAGTGACCATACTTTTTCAATTCTTCCGGATCGCTTGTACTGTAAACCAAATGCTCTGCTGGTATTATTTGATCTGTATCAATGTTATCACCTAGAACGTAAGCTTTACCAATTATTAAATTTTCCATTTTCACCTTCTACAAAAATTTTCTTGGATCTGTTAATTCACCGGTTATTGCGCTTGCAGCAACTGTAAGCGGCGAGGCCAAATAAACCTGGGATGATTTGCTTCCCATTCTTCCGGGGAAGTTTCTGTTAGTTGTAGATACAACTACATCTCCATCTGAACTTCTTCCTATCGTATCCGACGGACCGCCCAAACAAGCTGCGCAGGAAGATTCTGCAATTGTGCAGCCAGCATTCACAAAAATTTCTTTAAGCGAAATTCCGTTTATCATTTCTTCTTCCAGCTGTTTTGCAACTTGTGTACTTGCCGGAACAATGAATGTAGTAACTTTAACTTTTTGTCCAAGCAATAGTTTTGCAGCATATTGAAAATCTGTAATCTTTCCGCCAGTGCAAGAACCAACATATGCTTTTGTAATTTTAGTACCTTCCACATTGCGAACTGTATCACGGTTATCAGGGCTGTGTGGTTTAGCGACAGTTGGTTCCAATTTGTTAACATCGTAAGTATATTTTGAATAGTAAACAGCATCGGGATCACTCGTGAATTCTTCATATTGCGTTACACCAATTTCTCTTAAGTATTGGCGAGTAACATCATCAACAGCAATAATGCCGTTCATCCCGCCGCCCTCTATTGCCATGTTAGTCAAAGTCATACGTTCAAGCATATTCACTCCGCTAATTGCTTCACCATCAAATTCCATTGCGCGGTATGTTGCACCGTCGGTGGTAATATCACCAAGTA
>JBHEKZ010000304.1:0-11836 GCA_041859025.1 Melioribacteraceae bacterium
GCGGCACTTATTGGAGGGGGATCATTCCCTCGTCCCGGCGAAGTTTCCTTTGCTCACCACGGAGTTTTGTTTTTAGATGAACTTCCGGAATTCAAAAAAAATGTTCTGGAAGTAATGCGCCAGCCGTTGGAAGATTATAAAGTAACGGTTAGCCGTTCTAAAATGTCCATTGAGTTTCCGGCAAATTTTATGCTGGCCGCAGCAATGAATCCATGTCCATGCGGATACTTCACCGATCCGAATCATGAATGCACATGCAATACGCCAATGATCCAAAAATATATGTCTAGAATAAGCGGACCGCTTCTAGATAGAATTGATATTCACATTGAAGTACCGGCTGTAAAGTTTAATGATTTGGCTTCTAAATCCAGCGGGGAAAAATCAACAGAGATTAGAAAAAGAGTTGTAACTGCCCGGGATATTCAGCAAAGCAGATTCACTGACCTAAAACATGTTTTTAAGAATGCAGATATGGCTTCGAAAGAAATTAAGTTGTTCTGCCAACTCGATCGAGCTAGTGAGGATTTGTTAAAGATGGCAATGAACCGGCTGGGGCTATCTGCACGGGCTTACGATAGAATCCTTAAAGTCAGTAGAACAATTGCTGATCTAGAAGGGGCAGAACGAATAACCGCAAATCATATCTCCGAAGCAATTCAGTACAGAAGCTTGGACAGAGAATTATGGGGACATTGATTTAATAGTTGGAATGATTTAGTTTTATTGTAGCTCCGTTCGTGGGAAAAAGAGTAAATGAAAATGACTTATCAGTTTCGAAGTTTATTAATTCTAACCGTAATCTGTTTATTGCTTGCAATTAGCACTCAGAGTGCACAACAACAAACAATACAAGATTCACTTCAATTCAAATCGCTTAGGATACTTGAACAAGGTAAAACAATTAATAATGGTTGCGGTGATTTTGGAACTAATCAATACCAGCCGAACATAGCTCACGACAACGAAGGTAATTACTTAATTGTTTGGGTAGATAACCGAGCCGGAAAAAATCAAATTTATGCTCAGTTGTATAACGATAAAGATGAAAAAGCAGGTAACACGATTCTTGTTGAAGATAGACCGGCTTACTATTGGGGTTTACCAGCATTAGTATATAATAAGAGTACAGATGAATACTTAATTACATGGATAGAAAATGAACAAAGAGTTGTTATTCAACGAGTGAAAAGTGACGGAACAAAAGTTGGAAACAACATAACGGTTTTTGAAAAAAGCGGAATATATAAATCCAACATAGATGTGTTTCAGAACGGAAATCTGATCATTACATGGTTTATGAATGGCTGGGATTTTAAAGCCTATGATCTATATTTCTGTATCGCTGATTCCAGCTGCAAAATTATTAGAAATCCGGAGCTTATTAATAAAAGTATTGATGTGTACTCGGCTAGAATTCCTACATTTAATACTGTTGCAACTGATACACTTGGCAATGCAGTTATTGTTTGGAACGCGTCCTATCCACCAAAGCTAACAACTGTATATCTTCAAGTAATAAATCAAGATGGAAATCTAATCGGTGAACCGATGACTGTGCAAGACGCACAATCAGCTTCAACATCTAATTATTATCCACAAATTGCTTCAACAAACGATGGAACATTTTTACTAACTTGGACAGATTATAGTAATTTTTGGAGAAAAAGCTTTCGAATAGGCGGTGGGTTTTCAGAAACAAAAATGATGGCAACGACGACTTATGATTGGCGTTTAGCTTCAAACAAGAAAGATAAATTTTATCTCTTTAGCACTAAGAACAATTTGTCGAGTGTGATTACATTTTCAAAAGAAGGAAATCAAATTAATGGTCCGGATATTTTAAATAAATTAATTGGCTCCCGACTTAACTTTATCATGGAAGGATACGGGATTAACTATGCTGGTATTTCATTGTTCCAAAATTTGTTTAGATCTGTTTATACAATTAAAAATGGTAACGATTATAGTATAGTAAAGCAAAAGTTTAGCAGTGATTTCAATTTTATTGGTGAACCCACACAAATTGCCGATGACAAATGCAGCGCTTGGCAGATTTCACCGATGGTAAAATACAACAAGAAAGGTGAATCAATTGTTATATGGACTGATACACGGAATGGTAGAAGTGACATTTATTGTCAAGTCTATGATGTAAATAATAGTCCAGTCGGTGATAACTTTATGCTAAATGATCCAGCTGTTACAATCTATGACATTTCTCAAGTAGTGATTGATACTGAAGATAACTTTGTAATTGCATATAGGATGAACGATGCAAACTATAGTTACTATGCACAAAAAATTTCTCGTAGTGGAGGGAAAATTGGATCGAGCTACAAGTTTGCAACTTCACCAATGGTTTTTGCAAGTTATTCATTTCATAATTCAGAAAATGGGGAATATCTTTTTTTAACAATGCCGCAGTCATCAACTCTTCGGGAAATTAAAGTTACCAAGCTAAACTCAAACTTTAATACTGTATCCAAAATTGATGGTTTCTTTAAGGAGAAAATGAAAAATAGCTTCGATCAACTTGGATATTCAATTAACAGCCGGCGCGAAATTCTTTTTACATGGATTGAAAACCATAAAAAACAAAATGCAGTATTAAAAGGAATTATACTTAGCGAGTCTGGGGCAATAATTAAAGATACATTTGTAGTGGCGGCATTAAATTCAAAAGCTATGTACAAATCTGCATCATCTAGTTTTGATAAAGACCAAAACATGGCTATTGTTTGGAACGAATATGAATACACAACATTTTATAATTATAAGTTTCACATTTGGCGAAATTACCCGGGTATCAAAAAAATTGCTTACAATATTTTCCCGGTACCAGACGAATATTATTCTTCGTTCATTAATAAATATTCAAATAAGAAATTGTTTTTAACTCTTTACTGGAAGTATGGTGTAAAAGGGTTGTTTATTAATGATAATGATTCAACACTTTCTGCTCATTCTTTGCATGATTTTTCAGAGAGTGATTTGGGATTAAAATATGGTTACAATAGCAGCAACTTTGGGATTGATTTGTATAATAACAGGCTTAAACTGTGTTATGATTCTGTAAAAGATCCAAATAAAGGATATGAGATTTACCAAGATTTATTCGCGCTAGATGAATTTGACTTTACTTCGGTACGAAATAATCAGTCAATCCACAACAATTCGGAAGTTACAGTTTTGGCTGCTAATCCAGTACGATCCACTGGAATAATAACTTATTCTTTGAACAAAGAAATGGAGGTGCAGATAATTTTATACAACATACTTGGTGAGCGAGTTAAGATAATAGCAAACAGTAAGCAATTACCAGGCAAATATACTCTACAATATTATGTCGGAGATTTAGCAGCCGGTGTTTATTTTCTACGTTTAAATGACTCTTATACTGCCACTAAAAAAATATTGATTGTTAAATAACACAAAATCATTTCAAGTAAATCATTTTCTTTGTTTGGAAAAAACCGCCAGACTTCAAGGAATAGAAATAAATTCCGCTGCTGAGTTTAAAATTATTAACTGAAAATTGTTCTTCATATTTACCGGCTTGTTTAAACTCGTTTACCAGTGTGCTGATTTCTCTCCCAAGTTGATCATATACTTTTATTGCAACAATACCGGCTTTTGGTATTTCATAACTAATCCTTGTGCTTGGATTAAACGGGTTGGGGTAGTTTTGATCCAATGAATAATTTGTTGGCGTGGTATTCCCGTTATCATTTAAGCCGGTAGTATAATACTGAATATTGTTTGTAACTAAAAAATTACCATTGTCACCAAAAACGTAGCCGGTTTTGTTATTCACAATTCCCATTTTTCTATAGCCCCCATTGGCAACAAAGGTAAAGTTTGTCCCTCCATTCTTCGAATACCACAATCCGTTAGAATTTCCGGAACTGAGTGCCCAAATGTTGGAACTGTTCTTTTCGTCTAACCAAAAATCAAGACAACTTGTTGTAAAAGGAGGTTTGGTTGTAGTCCAGCTAAGGCCTCCGTTGGTAGTAATTCTCAACTCATCTTTTTTCCAACTCATTATACGATCATTTGGAAAGACTCTTATACTTGAAAAAGCTAAGGATGCCTTAATAGCTTTCCAATCTTTACCGCCATTAGTTGTTTTATAAAGTGAGTCTGGACCAGAAGAATTAGGTGCAAACCATTTGTAAACAGAAATATATCCTACATTTTCATCGAAAAATTTTATTGTTGGATCGCAAACAGAAAGTGTCCATCCTGTTAGATTAGATTTATCAGTTCTTATCCAATTTGCACCTCCGTTTGTTGTTTGCAAAAATATCGCGGATGAATACATATCCTTTGCGGCGCCCATTGCAATGCCTCGCATAGTATCAAACATCTTTACATATACAATATATTTGACTAATGTAGTATCACTGAACTGCAATTCCCACTTGTTGCTAAAAGGATTATTAGAAGTGTTTGCATAAATTTTATCATCATAGGCCACCCATATAGAACCGCTGCTTAACATGCTGATTGAGTTGAAACCATAAATACCACTAGCGTTTCCAAAGGGATACTCAATTTGTTTCCAGTTTTTTCCTTTATCATCGGTCAGTAGGAATCCGTTTTGATTTTCAACAGAAGGTCTGACAACAACGAGAACTTTGTTGCTATCAACAACATCCATATGCAAAGCTAATTGCCATTTACCTAATATGTTAGCTTGCTGATTCCATTGAGCAACTATATTAATTGTGGAGAGGACAAAAACAAAAAGTAGAGTTTTAATTTTCATAAGAACCCCGTTTCATATTTTCGTATTCAAGGTAAGAACTAAATTGTTTAAAGTCAGTAGAAAACCTCTTTGTCTCATTATTAAGATGTTTAGGATGAACTATACTACCATGTGCATAATTATGCATAGAAATGGAAAAATATTTATGGAGAGTTAAAAAAGTCTTGACAACTTAATATTCATCGGCTATATTCGCATCAAAGTTATAAACTAATGAAAGACACAAACCGAAATATGGCACAACCAAATTCGAATGCAAGTATGCACAACTACATGCATGTGTCTTTATCAAACAACCTTTCTTCAGAAATCATTCTTCTAGGGATTATCAATATTCTAATTCTACTAGGAATTATTATTCTAGGTTAGAATACTAGGTCAATCCCAAAATCAAAAACTAAGCATTAAAGTCGGATCAAGGGGTTGACCGAAACCCAAGAGTTATATCTGAAGACTTTTAGAATGGAGTTATATGCGTTCGGATTTAATTAAAAAAGGATTTGATAAAGCTCCTCACAGAAGCTTGCTTAAAGCTACTGGTGTGATTAAGAGCGATGAAGATTTCAAGAAACCATTTATTGGGATCTGCAATTCTTATATCGATTTAATTCCCGGGCATGTTCACTTACAAGAATTTGGCAAGCTGATAAAAGATGCAGTACGCGAAGCCGGCGGTGTTCCATTTGAGTTCAACACGATTGGTGTTGATGATGGAATTGCAATGGGACACTTGGGAATGCGCTACTCACTTGCAAGCCGCGAACTGATTGCGGATTGTGTTGAAACTGTTGTTGAAGCCCACCGCTTGGATGGAATGATCTGCATTCCGAACTGCGATAAAATTGTGCCCGGTATGTTGATGGCTGCAGCTCGTATAGATGTTCCGACAATATTCATTTCGGGCGGACCGATGAAAGCCGGGCGTTTACCAAGCGGCGAAAAAGTTGATTTGATTTCTGTTTTTGAAGGTGTTGGACAGTATAGTACTGGTACAATCGACGAAGAAAGATTGAAGCAGTTGGAAGATTTCAGCTGTCCTTCTTGCGGATCTTGTTCCGGAATGTTTACAGCAAACTCAATGAATTGTTTGTGCGAAGCATTGGGAATGGCTCTCCCCGGAAATGGAACAATCCTCGCAATAGATCCTAAACGTAAAGAACTCGCAACTTCTGCTGCAAAACAAATTCTCCAATTAGTAAAAGACGATTTGAAACCAAGCAAAATTCTTTCGCTTAATTCATTCAAGAATGCATTTACACTTGATCTCGCGATGGGTGGAAGTACAAACACAATTCTTCACACTTTAGCAATTGCGGAAGAAGCGGGAATTGAACTTGATTTGAATATGCTGAATGAACTTTCTGCTAAGACTCCTTACATATGTAAAGTTAGCCCGGCAACAAAAAATGTTCATATAGAGGATGTAGATAGAGCCGGTGGAATTTCGGCAATTCTAAAAGAGTTAACAAAATTAAACTTGCTCGATGAAAGCACTCCGACAGTAACTGGAAAAACACTTGGAGAAAATATTTCTTCTGCTTCCATAAAAGATGAAAAAGTAATTCGTACTGTTGAAAATCCATATTCAAAAACGGGAGGGCTTGCAGTTTTGTTCGGCAACTTGGCTCCTAATGGTGCGATTGTTAAAACCGGTGCGGTTGATGAAAAGATGATGAAGTTTTCCGGTCCGGCAAAAATTTATGAATCGCAAGAAGAAGCGGTTGAAAAAATTCTTAAAGGTGATGTTAAAGCAGGTGATTGTGTAATCATTCGTTACGAAGGTCCAAAAGGCGGACCGGGTATGCCCGAAATGCTAACGCCTACAAGCGCAATAATGGGAATGGGCTTAGGTGATAAAGTGGCGTTGATAACCGACGGCAGATTTAGCGGTGGTACACGCGGAGCTTGCATAGGTCACGTTTCTCCTGAAGCTGCAGAGCGGGGACCAATTGCTGCATTACAAAGCGGAGATACAATTACTCTTGATATTCCAAACAGAATATTGAATGTAGAATTAAGCGTTGAAGAAATATCTGAGCGCCTTTTTTCACTTCCTCAGTTCGAACCAAAAATTAAAAAAGGTTATTTAGCTCGTTATGCACGTATGGTAACAAGCGCTAATAAAGGTGCAGTTTTAAAAACTAATTTCTGAAAGGTCTTATGAAAAACAGCGGACAATTATTAAGCGGCGCGGACATATTCTTTGAGTGTCTGAGACATGAAAAAGTTGAATATATATTCGGTTACCCCGGCGGTGCCGTACTAAAAATTTATGAACATCTCTATGATGTCGATTTTCTAAAACATATTCTTGTTCGTCACGAGCAAGGAGCTGTTCACGCAGCGGAAGGTTACGCAAAAGCTTCCGGTAAAGTTGGTGTTGTACTTGTAACTTCGGGGCCGGGTGCAACAAACACTGTAACTGGTATTGCAGATGCATACATGGATTCAGTTCCGATTGTTGTTTTTACCGGTCAAGTTTCTTCGCACTTAATTGGCAACGATGCATTTCAAGAAGCGGATATTGTTGGCATTACTCGACCGGTTACAAAACATAATTTTCTAGTTAGAGATGTGAAAGAACTTGCATCAACAATTAAAAAAGCATTCTACATTGCGGCTAGTGGAAGACCCGGACCGGTTGTAGTGGATTTGCCTAAGGATGTTATTGCCGCAAAATGCCATTTCGAATATCCGGAAGAGGTTGATTTGCGTGGCTACAAACCAACATACAAAGGCCATACAAACCAAATTAAAAAGGCTGCTGAGGTTATATCTAAAGCAAAGAGACCATTACTTTATGTTGGAGGCGGAGTAATAATGTCCGGCAGTTCTGAAGAATTAAAAATATTTGCCCGTGAAAATAAATTACCTGTTACAATGACTTTACAAGGCTTAGGTGCTTATCCAGGAACAGATGAACTATCACTTGGAATGCTTGGAATGCATGGAACTTATTGGGCAAACCGAGCGGTGGATTCTTGCGATGTTTTAGTTTCGCTCGGTGCGCGCTTTGATGACCGCGTTACTGGCAAAGTTGATACCTTCTGCACTAAGGCTTATAAAATCCATGTAGATATTGATCCTACCGCAATTGACAAAAATGTTGTTGTAGATTTGCCGATAGTTGGAGATGTAAAACATGTACTTGCTGAATTGGCAGCTGAAATGACTGTTAAACCGGATACATCAGCATGGCTTGCTCAGATTAATGAATGGCGCGAAGAATGCCCGCTTAGCTACGAAGACAAAGACGGTAAACTTAGAACTGAATATGTGATCGAAAGAATTTGTGAGAAAACTAATGGAGACGCAGTTATTGTAACGGATGTTGGTCAGCATCAAATGTGGACTGCACAACACTACAAATACAACAATCCCCGTTCAAACTTAACCAGCGGCGGATTAGGAACAATGGGATTTTCACTTCCTGCTTCAATTGGAGCTGCGTTTGCGGTTCCGGATAGAACTGTTATCTCAATAAGCGGTGATGGTGGATTCCAAATGAACATTCAAGAATTAACAACTGCTGCGGCTAACAAACTTCCTATAAAAATATTTATCATCAACAATTCATTCTTAGGGATGGTTAGGCAGTGGCAAGAATTATTTCATCAAGAGAAATTTAGTTTTACCGATTTAGGCGCGAGCAACCCGGATTTTGTTAAAGTAGGCGAGGCATTTGGAATCGAATCATTTTCTACAAGCGATCCTAAAGAAGTAGATGGACTTTTAGATAAGGCGCTTGCAGTTAAAGACAGACCGGTCTTAATAGAATTCAAAGTTGTAAAAGCCGATATGGTTTTTCCAATGATTCCATCGGGAGCTTCAATTAGTGATATGATGGTTAAGAGATTAAATCCAAAGAGGATGACATAAATGAAACATACAATTTCTGTTTTAGTCGAAAATCATTTCGGCGCATTCGACCGTGTAGCTACAATGTTCAGCGGCAAAGGTTTCAACATAAAAAGTATTTCCATTGGCGAAACTGAGATAGAGGAAATCTCCCGTATGACGATAGTCACTGATGGTGACGATCAGATCATTGATCAAGTTGTAAAGCAGTTGAACAGATTAATTGACACAATCAAAGTTGTTGATCTCAGCGATGCTCCTCGCGTTGAAAGAGAATTGGCTCTTATTAAAGTTGCTGTGCCAAAAGGTGCGATGGAAGAAATCAAAAACATCTGCGACATCTTCCGCGGTAATATAGTTGATATTACAAATAAGTCTCTGACTATTGAAGTTACTGGTCCACCTGATAAAATAGATGCCGCAATAAATCTGCTTTCAGCATTTGGCATTAAAGAGATTGCAAGAAGCGGAATTGTTGCACTAAAGCGTGGTGAGCAGGTAAGAATCTTAAAAGAAAAAAACATAACAACATAAAGAGGTAATGAGATGAAAGTTTATTATGAAGCGGATGCAAATCTTGATCTTCTAAAAAACAAAAAAATTGCTGTGCTCGGTTTCGGAAGTCAAGGACATGCGCACGCGCTTAATTTAAAAGAAAGCGGAATGAATGTTTGCGTTGGTCTGCGTTCTGATTCTGCGTCAGTTGAAAAAGCTAAAGCCGGCGGACTCGAAGTAAAATCTGTTGCAGAAGCTGTTAAGTCATCCGATGTGATAATGATTCTTCTACCGGACCAAAATCAAAAATCAGTTTACGATGCCGAGATTGCGCCAAACTTAAAAAGCGGCGATACACTTGCATTTGGTCACGGCTTCAATATTCATTACAAGCAGATTGTTCCTCCGGCAGATGTTAATGTTATGATGATCGCGCCAAAGGGTCCCGGTCACCTGGTTCGCAGAACATTTGAACAGGGAAGCGGTGTACCATGCTTAATTGCAATTCATCAGGACCCAAGCGGAACAACAAAAGATTTAGCTCTTGCTTGGGCAAAGGGAATTGGCGGTGCGCGCGCAGGAGTTATCGAAACAAACTTTAAGAATGAAACAGAAACAGATTTATTCGGCGAGCAGGCTGTTCTTTGCGGCGGCTCTGCACAACTTATTAAAGCCGGATTTGAAACATTGGTTGAAGCCGGTTATCCGCCGGAGCTAGCATACTTTGAATGCATGCATGAAATGAAATTGATCGTTGACCTTTATTACGAAGGAGGTCTTTCAAGAATGAATTTCTCTGTGAGCGATACTGCTGAATACGGCGGAATGACTCGCGGACCAAGAGTAATTACAGATGAAACCAAAAAAGAAATGAAAAAAATTCTTGAAGAAGTTCAGAGCGGAAAATTTGCCAAGGAATTTATTGATGAATATAATTCAGGCGCTGCAAAGTTTAATGAACTCAGAAAAGAAAATAGAGAACATGGTATTGAAGTGGTTGGCGCTAAACTAAGAAGTATGATGAGCTGGCTTGTAAAAAAATAATTTCAAATCTCTGCGTCTCTGTGCCTTTGCGTTTTTCTTTTTACCGCAGAGTCGCAAAGACGCTGAGAAAGAGCAGGAGAAAAAATGTTTAAGATAGCTTTATTACCCGGTGATGGAATTGGTGTTGAGGTTGCAAACTCTGCGGTTGAAGTAATTAAAACTGTTGCATCGCATTACAAAGTAGACGTTGTGTTTAAGGAATGTTTAATAGGCGGGTGTTCGTACGACGCTCATGGAACTCCTCTTACAGATGAAACGATTCAAACATGCTATGATTCCGATGCGGTTTTTCTTGGAGCGGTAGGCGGCTACAAATGGGAAGCACTCCCTCACAATTTGAAGCCCGAAGCCGCATTGTTGAAGCTCCGCAAATCACTCGGACTTTACACAAATATTCGTCCGGCAAAAATTATCAGCCACTTGTGGATTCTTCTTCCTTAAAAAAAGAAGTTCTGGATGGTGTTGATTTTGTTGTCTTTCGTGAATTAACCGGTGGAATTTATTTTGGCGAGCCGCGCGGATTTGATTCAGAGCGCGGATTCAATACAATGGTTTATTCAAAAGAAGAAGTTGAGCGAATTGCTCGAATGGCTTTTAAAGTAGCCCGCGAAAGAAAAAACAAAGTTACTTCTGTTGATAAAGCAAACGTTCTGGAAGTATCTCAATTCTGGCGCAATGTTGTTCACGAAGTTCATAAAGAATTTCCCGATGTTGAATTGAACGATATGTATGTCGATAACTGTGCTATGCAGATAGTGCGCAACCCAAAACAATTTGATGTTGTACTCACTTCAAATTTGTTTGGCGATATTCTTAGCGATATAGCCGGAATGATTACCGGTAGTTTAGGAATGCTTCCATCGGCAAGTTTAGGCAGCAAGTACGCATTGTATGAACCGGTTCACGGTAGCGCTCCGGATATTGCCGGACAGAACAAAGCAAATCCGCTTGCTTCAATTTCATCTGTGGCTATGATGTTTACTTATTCATTCAATATGAAAAAAGCCGGTGATGTTATTGAGGAAGCGATTAACAAAACTTTAGATCAAGGATACAGAACAGTAGATATTATGAGTGAAGGTTGCAGACTTGTTTCAACTACTGAAATGACAAGCAAGGTACTTGAAAATATTAATGAATTTTTAAAGTGATTTTTCTCGCTCCAACGCCTTCTCCTAACTGGAGACGACATTGAAAATCCCTCTTCATAAAAAGAGGGATTTGAGTGAGCAAATAATAAACAACACAATTATTGAGGAAGCTATGAGCGAAAAAATAATCATCTTCGACACAACATTAAGAGACGGAGAACAATCACCCGGCGCATCATTAAATGTTTATGAAAAACTGGAGATCGCTCGTCAGCTTGCAAAACTGAAAGTGGATGTTATCGAAGCCGGTTTCCCAGTTTCATCGCCGGCGCAGTTTGAGGCTGTAAAAAGAATTGCGGATGAATCCGAAGTAATAATTGCAGGGCTCGCCCGGGCTAAAGAAATAGATATTAAAACTGCCTACAATTCACTACGAAATGCAAAGCGTCCGCGCATTCACACCTTTAGTAGCACTTCGGATTATCATATTTTGGGAAAATTTGGCGATGCTAAATACGGCGCAACTCTCGAAGAAAAACGAAAAACAGTTTTACAGATGTCGTATGATGCTGTTGCT
>JBHEKZ010000081.1:0-2587 GCA_041859025.1 Melioribacteraceae bacterium
GATGGGGCTTTAACACCTTGCGAGTTAGTTACGCTTGCTCATAAAAACGGCTTGAAAACGATTAGTATTACTGATCACGACTCACTCTATGCGTTGAAAGAAGCATCTGAATGTGCTAAAGATTTGGGCATGGAAATCATTCCCGGTGTAGAAATTAGTACTGATATTGATGACAAAGAAATTCATCTGCTTGCATACTTTATAGATATTGAAAATGAAGAACTGCAAAAGTATTTGAGTTTTTTCCGTGACGAAAGATTTCATCGCGCAAAAAGAATGGTTCAGAAGTTGCAGAATCTCGGTTTGAGAATTTCGATTGATGATGTAATGGCTCAAGCCAAAAATTCAGCCGTAGGAAGACCCCACATAGCGTACGCTATGACTGATCTTGGCATTGTTAAAAACTATCAAGAGGCATTTGAAAGATATATTGGGGACTATGGACCGGCATTTGAGCGTAAGATTCATGTTTCTCCTCAAAGCGCATTAAAGCTGATTAACGATTCCGGCGGTCTTTCTTTTATTGCTCATCCCGGTTATATGAAAGAACATTTTTTGATGAGTTTAATAAAAGCCGGAATTGACGGAATCGAAGTTATTCATCCTTGTCATAACGAAAATCAAATCCAGTTTTACCGGGGAATTGTTAATCAGTACTGTCTCCTCGAATCCGGCGGTTCCGATTTTCATGGAGGGAAAAAAATGGATCACGATAATCTGGGTAAATATTATATTTCGGGTAACCAATTGGATGCAATGAGAAAAATGTTGCAAAAGAACAGTGCATAAATCTTACCACAAAACATATCGCGCATGAATTTTTCTACTTTTTGATCAAACTTTTATAGGTAAATTTGCCCATTATTTTTTCTACAATCTATAATCACAAAACGAGGATTGGATGAAAGCATCAAAAGTTATTTTGATTGTTTTTATTTCTGTTGTTAATCTGCTTGCACAAAACTTCGGTTCTTGGAAGATTTATGCAGATATGAAATCTATTAGTGGAACAGTAGTAATTGGGAATGATATTTGGGTTGCTACTACCGGCGGCGCTTTCAAAACCGGTACGGCTGATACTTCTTTCCAAATTTATAACAAAGCAGATGGATTGAGCAGTCAAAATTTAACCGCTATTGGAGTTGATGCCAATAATAATATTTGGTTCGGTTCCGGTGAAGGACACATTAACGTTTTGAACACTTCGAATAATTCTATTGCAAAAATCCTCGACATATTTAATTCCAGCAAAACGCAAAAAAGAATAAACAACATTTTTATTAAAGGTGATTCTGTAATTGTTTCTACAGATTTTGGAATCACTGTGCTAAGTGCGCAAAAACTGTCTTTGCTTGACAGCTTTTTGAAATTAGGCACTTTTACCGCAGAGTCAAAAATCATAAGTACTTTCAAGAGTAATTTATTTTATGTCTGCACTCAAAATGGAATTGCCGTACAAAAAGTTGGAGCACAAAATCTTTCTGCACCGGAATCATGGACTAACTATACTCTTGTAAGCGGTATTCAAACTGCTCAGCCGTACAAAGTTATTCAGTACAATTCGGAAATTCTTGCGGCCACGTCCAAAGGCGTTTTCAAATTTCAAAACAATACATGGAATGAGTTTCTTCTGAAAGGAATTGACGTTATAGATTTTACTGTAAAAGGTTCTTCCCTTTTGTTATTAACCGGCAATAAACTTTATCAGTATTCGGGAAATCAAGAAACACAACTATATGAAAATAATTCCGTCACATTTAGCTCAATTACCTCTTCATCAGAAGCGAATTATATTTCTACCACAACCGGTTTAATTGAATTGAAAAACAATATTGCCAGAAGCATTTTGCCAAGTGCGCCAGCTAGTAATTCATTTTTAAATATGGCTGTTGCACCTAATGGCTCCTTGTGGGTTGCTACTGGCAAAGATGTTACTGGAAAGGGATTTTTTGAATTCGACGGTGATTCCTGGAAAACCTACAACATGAAGAATTATTCTCAATTACCTACCGATGCTATTTACAATCTTTCAATCGGTGCAGACTCTACAATTCTGTTAGGCTCTTGGGGACAAGGTGCTATATTCTATAAAAAGAATACATTCAATGTTTTTAATACTACTAACTCGGGTATGACCGGAATTCCGGCTAATGACAAATTTCTGGTAATTTCTGATTTGAAATCCGATGACAAAGGAAATGTTTGGTTCTTAAATCCACTCTCTGCAGCTGGCAAACCGTTAAGTGTCTATACTAAAGACAAAAAATGGTATCACTATTCATTTACAAGTCCTACAATATCAACAAGTGAGTTCCTTGACAAAATGGTTATTGACGAAAATAACTACAAGTGGTTTTTTGCAACCCAAGGAAATAGAGGAATTTATTACTACAACGACAAAGGTACTTTCGAAAATACGCTATATGATACACAAGGATTTCTCTCTAAATCAGAAGGACTTTCAAGCGATTTAATTTCCTGTCTAGCGATTGATAAACGTGGTCAACTCTGGATTGGCATGGATATCGGTGTAAATATGATAAGCGATCCTTCCAGACCCAAGACTACCTTAACTACACTAGCCGGG
>JBHEKZ010000144.1:0-3660 GCA_041859025.1 Melioribacteraceae bacterium
GATAAACAGTTGTGAATCTTTTCTTCCTAGTTGCCCAATCAATGGCCGTAACATCTTTGCACATTACAAATTCCAAGTCGGAGTTTGTTTTTAAAAACTGGGAAAATTCAGCTAACTTGTCTTTATCAACAGTAAATGAAAGGTCTCCGAGCGCGTCAATAACTTCAACATTGTTTTCGCCAAAGCCTTCCTTCACTTTCTTAGTAATTAATTCTTTCACTTCCATTTATCAGTTATTCGCTATTTCTGTTTTTGGTTGAATTATATCTTGGAAATCACGTGCTCTAGTTTTGCCAATTTTTTCTTGAATTGTGATTAATGCATTCAATAAATTTTCAGGACGAGGAGGACAACCGGCGGTATAAACATCTACCGGCAAAAATTGGTCAATTCCTTGTACAACACTATATGAACGGTACATTCCGCCTGAAGAAGTGCAGGCACCCATTGCAATTACCCACTTTGGATCGGGCATCTGATCATAAATTCTTTTTACAACTTGAGCCATCTTATAAGTTACAGTTCCAGCCACAATCATCAAATCGCATTGACGAGGAGTAAAACGCATTACTTCGGAACCGAAACGAGATATATCGTATTTGGGATCGGCAGCGGCAATCATTTCAATCGCACAGCAAGAAATTCCCATCGGCATTGGCCATACTGAGCTTTTACGTGCCCATGCGACTACTGCATCTATTGTTGTGGTAACGAAACCATCTTGCGTTAGTTTTGCTTCTAATCCCACTTTAAGCCTCCTTTCATCAAGACATAAACAAATCCTAGTTCAAGCACTATCAAAAAGATCAGCATCGGAAGGAAAGAATATAATCCATAGCCGGCATACAAAGTTCTGAACTGTACTGCCCATGGATAAACATAGATCACTTCGATGTCGAAAATGATGAAGAGCATTGCAACTAAATAGTACTTAATTGAGATTCTTTCGTGGGTTGTTCCAATTGGATCCTTACCGCTTTCATAAGGCATGTTTTTAATTTTTGTTGGACGATGAGGCCCGAATATTACGGATGAAAAGACCACAGCGCCGCCAAAAACTGCGGCAACAAGAATCACTAAAAATATCGGTATGTAATCGACTATCATATTTAATTTTTGATTTTAGGTTGGCGAAAAATAAGGCAAATGGGGTTACAAAGCAAAGAATGCTGAGAACGAAGAATTAAGAACTAATATCATTAATTCTTCATCCTTCGTTCCCAAAAACTAAGCTAGAACTTCAGCCAATACGGCTACCGCTTTGTCTAAATCCTCATAACTAATTGTCAGCGGCGGAAGTAGTCTTAGTACTGTAGTTCCTGCCGGAAGCGACAGAATTCCCATTTCGAGCAATTCAACAATTACCGGCTGAGATTTATCTTTTAACTCAATTCCAATCATCAAACCAATTACTCGTATCTCGCGAACTTTGCTAAGCTGAAATGCGGATAATTTTTCTTTGAAATACTGCCCCTTAGCTTCAGCTTGTTCCCAAAGTTTGTTCTCGATCATGTAGTCGATTGAAGCAGTTCCGGCGGCGCAAGCTAAAGGGTTGCCACCGAATGTTGATCCGTGTTTCCCTTTCTCAATCTGAATTTTGTCTGAACAAAGCAATGCACCCATAGGGAAGCCGCCTGCAATTGACTTTGCGACTGTCATCATATCGGCTTCAATTCCATATTGCTCTATAGCGAACATAGTCCCAGTACGGCAAAACCCGGTTTGTATTTCATCAATAATAAGCATGATTCCTTTTTCATCGCAAAGCTGTCTAACTTGTTGAAAATACTCCTTTTGCCCCAGGTTAATTCCACCTTCACCTTGGACTAATTCCAGAATAATTCCCGCAGTTTGATCATCAGGAGCTTCTGCAAGTTTTTCAAAATTGTTGTAAGGAACAAAAGAAAAACCGGGAACTAATGGTTCGAAAATCTCTCTATATTCTTTTTTGTAAGTTGCGCTCAAGGCACCGTATGTTCTTCCATGAAAGCCTTTCATAGCAGAAATGAATTTTGTCTTTTTCGTATTTGCGCGGGCAAATTTGATTGCCGCTTCCATTGCTTCGGTCCCCGAATTTGTGAGAAAAGCTCGTGTCAAATTCTTGGGAGCAACACTAAAAAGTTTTTCCAGGAACAATGCTTTTGCATCATTATAAAATGTATTCGCGCAGGTAATCAGTGTTCCCGCCTGTTTGGTAATCGCCTCAACAACTTTTTCGTTGCAATGCCCAACATTGGCTACTGAAATGCCGGAAGCTAAATCGATATACTCTTTACCTTGGTCGTCCCATACGCGCGAATCTTTTCCCTTTACAAGAACAACTTCTCTGCGCGGATAAACATCGAGTTCGTATTGCTGAATTAATGCTTTGTAATCTTTCATAACACTCTCCTATCTAAGAAATTGTTGTACCTTTGCCTTCAATGGCATCTAAAATCGGATGTTCTGTTCTGCCGTCCGAGATAATTACTGTTGTATCTCCGCCATCAAATAGCTTTCTGATAGCTAGAATTTTCCTTTTCATTCTTCCTTCAACTCTTTCTTCCATCGCTTCAAGTTCTGCTTTAGACATTTTTGAAACAAGTGAAGCCGGATCGTTTTTATCTAAAAGAAAACCGGGTGCCTCAATCAGTGAAATAACTTTTTCTGATTTTAATTCTGTTTGAAGAAGCGCGACTATATCATCATTTTCAGAATTAATAGCGAAATTGTTTTCATCAATTAATGGAACGCTTAATACCGGGATGTAACCATTATCTAAAAGTAGTTCCAAAAGCTGTTTGTTAATTGCCTTTGGTTTGCCGGAAAAATCTCTGAGCAATAATGTTTTTCCACCTTCGCGTACTTTTATTCCACTGTTTCGCTTACCTTGGATCACTTTGCCATCAAGTCCAGAAAGCCCAACTGCGTTTATTCCGTTCTGCTGACAAAGTTCAACGATTCTTTTGTTTTTTAAGCCGGCATAAGCCATCATCATCAAATCAATTGTCCCCTCGTTGCTTAATACTGAATCGTAGCCAGATAATGATGTAACAACCTTCTTTTCGTAATTTAGTTTTTGTGCTAACTCATCGCGCAGAGCATTTGCACCGTGCACAATAATAAATTTTTCTTGCAAAGTTGCCAGATCGAAAATTATTCCTTTTAGATTCAATTCCTTTCCGCCGCCAATTTTAACTATAAACATTGGAGCTCCGTTAAAGTATTATTATGTAGTGGCTGCCAACCATCTTCTCCAAGAAATGGATCGGAACAGATAGCAACCATATTTTCATCTCTCTTAATACTCATTGTAAAATATTCTTCATCCTCATTAAAATGAGAATAAATGTATGTGCTTTCTTTATCAGTGGAAATAATGTTCATCGCTCGAATGTATGAAGATTTTTTCTTAATGATTTCAGTTCCCTTACTTAACGCTTCGCCAAAATTTCCCTTATCAAAACGTTTGATATAATTGAAAATCTTCTCGGCACCGATTCTCCCCTCCTCTTTAATAGCCACACCGCGAAGTTCGCCGTTAAAAACAAAGATATTCTTCGCATCATAAAAAGGCATGTTGTTCTCTACAATAATACCCTCATCCTTAAATGCGCTGCGAGCGTGGGCAATTAATCTAGTTGAATTTCCGAACTTGGAAAGATCATCTTCCCAAATCGG
>JBHEKZ010000228.1:0-4050 GCA_041859025.1 Melioribacteraceae bacterium
ATTTTTTAGTAGTATAATTCTCATCGAATATTTTAGAAAGTATCTTTTCATCAATACCCTTACCATTATCTGCAAATCGAATACTGCAACGATCGTCATACAAATCAAAACTTACTATAACTTTATCAGCATCAGCTTGAAAAGCATTGCGAATTAGATTAACAAAAGTACGCTTCAAATGATCATTATCGGCTATAACAAAAATCTCATTCGAAGAAGTAATCAACTCTAAACTTCTATTCTGCTCAGCATATAAGTTCATTACTTCAGAAAGCAACGGTATGATGTTAAGCCGCACTAAACTGGCCCTAGGCATTCTGGCAAAATTCGAAAATTCGGACGCAATATTTTTCAGCGTATCTATTTGTGAAATAATTGTAGATGTTACTTTCTCAAAAATCAAATCAAACTTAGGAGATTTATCATTGTAAGCCGTCATCAATTGCTGAACAGATAGCTTCATTGGTGTTAAAGGATTTTTAATTTCATGTGCAACCTGCTTGGCCATTTCCCGCCAGGCTTCCTCGCGTTCGAACTGTGCAATATCAACTTGATTCTGTCTAATTTTTTCAATCATTAAATTAAAACCGTTTGCCAGTTCGCCAATTTCCCCTTTGTTATTTGTAGGGACAGTAACACTTAAGTCACCGTTAGAAACAGCTCGTGTAGCAAGCGTAAGCCTTTTAATCGGTAGTGATATTTGACCCGAAAGGATTGTACTCATTACAATTATTACAATTATTGCAAAAGAGAATATTCCAAACAGAAAAACGTCCAGTTCAAGTTCGGATAAGGGTAACTGGTATTTATTTACCAGATCATTTACTTCAACAAAAATTATTTTATCAGCAGAATTAATAATCCCATACGCAGAATTTATTTTATTGCCGAGTACAGTTTCATTTCCATAAAAGTGCAATTCCCTTTCTGTTAGATATTTTAAGTACGGTTCATGATTGATGTGTCCCGCAAATAAACCGGCACTGTAAAGAGATGGATTACTGCTAAATATTTCACCATTTTCAGTATAGATAGAAAATTTTGTATTCAAGTCTCTAGATGCTTTCTCAAAAATCAGACTTTGATCTATACTGCTTTCTACAAGATAAGGTTCTATGTAATTGATAATTCGATCAACATTTTCCAGCATCAGATTTGAAAGCGCTTCCCGGTTTTTCTCTTCTGTAATGTCTCTAATGTATGCAGCAATTAGAAAAAGAGGAATAACAGAGATGAAAAGAAATCCGGTAACGAGCTTTGAACGGAATGATGTTATAGCCAGTTTATGTTTACTAAAACTAAAAAGCCATACAAAAACTGAGATAATAAGAATCACAATAGTGTGAATAAAGAAAATCTTAAAAAAGTCTGATAGATTCCAAGTAAGATTTTTGTCTTCTCTAGCAACAGCTAGCAAATGTTCTTCGCCACTGTAGTTGCTTTTAATTGCGAACAACAAATTTTTCTCACCATTTATCTCAAGTTCCAGCCAAGCCTCTTTATTTTCATTGTAAGGGGCCGAGAAAAGGAGCCGAGAATTCTCTTGATTGAGTATTTTTCCACGAGAAGAACGTATTAAATTATTACCGCTGAATTCATAAATATTCAGCTTGTCGTAATCTACTGCAGATAAAATGCCGACTCGTTCCGGAATAAGTATTTTGGGAATCAACTCGTGACTAAATCTTTTTGAGTTTGGAATTGCAGTTACAACCAGATAACCGATATGAAAATTTCCATCATTAATTTTAAGCGAGCCAATAATTTTTTTATCGTAGCTATAAGCTGCTTGGAACGGTACTATTTTTATTTCTTGGCTTGGATCTAAAATTGAGGCATAGTCTTCAGAATCTCTTTCATCGGCAGAGGAAAACTTACCCAACTGATTCTTATTTTCATCATAAAATGAAACTGAAGCATTGATTCCTTCTCTGTAAAACAAGCTTTTCATCCAAACAGTAAATGCGGCTACAGAAAAATCCTCTCCTTTCTTGAAAACATTTTCGATGACTGGATTCTGTTTGTTTTCCATCAGAGTTTGATACAGCATAAATTGTATTTGTCCTTCATTTACGCGAACTAGATCATAAGCTGTATTTTTAAGCGATTCTCTTTCCAGCAATGAATTATAGTAAGTGAGCATGGAAACCGATATGATTGACGATGCTAGTGAGTATAGAAAATATTTGTAAACAATTTCTTTATCACTCTTTACTATAACAATCAGAATTAGAATTGAGAAAGTAAAAAAGAAAACCCGAATTAGATCTGTACCTTGCGGCTGAGTTTGAAAGCGATCGAAAATAAATCCTATTACTTGAATCGTAACAAAAACTAAAGAAAAGTATTTCCAGTTGGTAAATTGAATACTACGTTTAAGATAAGTGTGCATGATGAGCAATATAGCTATCGCACTCAAGAAAATTGTAAAGCCTAGAATTAGAATGTTAACACACATTAAGAAGACTGCTGGCGAAGGAATCAGAGAAAATTCCTTGAAATAACGGATTGTAGAATCAAAAATCACACTTCGAACTGAAGCACCAAATCCCCTCCAAAGAAGCAAATAGGCAAAAAGCAGCATCAAAACAGTAATTATTTCTAAAGCAATGCTCTTCTTCTGACTAGTGTTTGTTTTATAATAATCAACAATAAGTCGGTACCCATAGAAAGCAATTACCGCAAATGAAATAGCAGTTAAGAAGAACTCCAGCGGTGAGCGTACCATTCCTATTGCAAACCGAGATGAAAAGTTTGAGGGATCGGATAAACTATTTTTAATCCAGAAAGAGAGAATGTTTAGTAGAAAGAGTAAAACTCTATTTGCCAAAACAAGAATAGTTATTAATAGGAATCTCATCAAACGTGAATTTTGTTTAACTGATACAGCCCCAAGTTCAAAGGAAAGAATAAATGCAAAGAGCAAAATCAGAATACTCTGTATTGAATTTACAGTTTCCTTTAATTCAACAATCTGCAAATCGAGAGCCGGTTTTGGAAACGTGATAATTCCAATCCGGTTTTTAAAATTATTGAGTATTGGTGAAGAATAATTTCTTCCATCAACTTTGGAATGCATTTCCGATTTATCAAGTAGATTTATCTCTATACTCAATTCTTGCTGGAGCGAATCGAGTAAATATAGTTTACTTGAGTTTGACAGCGATGGTAAAGTTACTTGACTTATAGGGATGCTTACAGCAAGAAATAATTTATCATTTTTTAGATTGACTCTTTCAATAATTGACAAAAATCGCTTTAATTTATACTGCACTATAAATGTTTGCCCAATCTCCTTTTTAAGTCTGCTAAATTGATTTGACTGAACAGCAGGGTTCGAATTCCAGGCAAGAAGTTTATTAGCAGAATCATTAATCTGTATAGAATAGCTTGCAAAAGATTTTTCCAAAATTGTATTAAACATTTGAGCTTGGTTTGATCTGCTTTCCAAACCCAGTCTGGTTAAATCCGATTTAATTTTCTTTGAGACTGAAAGTAATTCAATAGTCTTTCGGTCAAATGCATCTTGTATTTTTTGAGCTTGTCTAAATGTAAGTTCTTTGGATGTTTCACCCCATCCGCTTTCTCTATTTTTCACGAGAATCGGTTCAAGAATCGCGGAAATAACAAACAGAGAGATCAACGAGATCAATAGGAATAGCTTGACTTTTCTATTGTAGACTGATGAAAATCTCATTCTAATTTATCGTGATCTGAGAAATTCTCCATTGGCTATCAATTAGCTGGAGCGAAATAAAAACAGTTGCAGTTGTTCTAATCCCTTTGGAAATATACTTAAGCGTTCCCGCAGCAAAAGGAGTTGCCGTTTCAGTTACCATGTTGTCTATTTTAAAAGAGAGAGGGCGGTTAACGCTTAGAAAGTCTTTAATTACGTAGTATGATTGATTCTCGCTGAAATATCCGGCCGCTCCATTCGTAAAACTTAGATAGTTTCTCCCGGAAAAGTAATTCGAGAACTTATCAACCGAACCTGAGCCGATGCCATCTTCAATCTTGATAAAAATTTTAACCGCTTCTTTCGGCTGGGCA
>JBHEKZ010000590.1:0-6452 GCA_041859025.1 Melioribacteraceae bacterium
GCTTTTCCGCAATAAAAAACCGAACGATTATCATGAAGGTAAATGGAATGGTCTAGGCGGAAAATTTGAGCAAGGTGAGACTCCGGAAGAATGCGCTATAAGAGAAGTAGAAGAGGAAAGCGGCTTATTAATGATTGAGCCCAAGATGAAGGGTTTTATCACTTTCCCGATGTTTGACGGTAAGAAAGATTGGTATGTGTTTCTTTTTACTGCAGATAAATTCAGCGGGAAACTAATTGACTCGAATGAAGGTAAACTGGAGTGGATTCAAAACGAAAAATTGGCCGATTTAAATCTTTGGGACGGCGATAAAATTTTCATTCCCTGGCTGTTCCAGGAAAAATACTTTTCAGCAAAGTTCGTTTACGAAGCCGGAAAATTCATTCGGCACGAAGTAAGTTTCTATTAAGCAAGAGAGAATACAATGAGCTGGGACGCATTTCAAGAGAGAATGTATTTAGAAAGTCAATTAGAAAGAAAGCTACAGTTTTTCTTTTTCTTTTTTGTTGGTGCAATTGTTATTTCCCTAATCATTTCTCAGAAAGAAGCCGCAATGATATTTCTTGTGGTTTCTGTAATTGCTATCTGGCTTTTGGCTGTGTCACTCTGGTTCTTTGTAAACAGAATCAACTCTGTTGATAAAAGCCTCGCTGCTTCCGGTGCCGGAACCGGTCCAAAGTTTATGGAAAGAACTTTGCGGTTTTTTCTGGCAAAAGTATTACCGGTTGCATGCGCTGTTATTTTAACCAGTTTTTTGATTGTCGGCATAAGCGGTGTTGCGGATTCAATTCTTCCTTACAAACAAAAAGTTGTTAACGTTGTTGAAAGCGGAATTGAGAAAGGAAAAGACATTTTTGACGGCGTCGGTTCAACTAATAATTCGAAGAAAGAAAACCATTTTGAAAGTGTTGACAGCGTGATTGAAAAAGGCAAGACTGCTCCTAGTAAGTCCGGGTCTGAAATAAAATATGATAAGTCTGCAAATGAGTATCTTCTCTCAAAGAAAGATGTAAGTGGAATTGTCGAGAATCAGACCGAAGCTGGAGTGCAAGTTAAACCAGCTCCAAAGAAAGTGTCGGTAATTTATCCGGTGGATGGTTCACATCAAGCTCCGAAACAAGCTAATGAAGATACACGTGAAAATGTTGTTGCGCCTTCTCAAAACGAGGCTCAAGTAATTTCACCTGCCTATAAACCAGATCCAAACTTTACACCGATTGAAAGAGTAATTGAAAAAACACCTGCTGAACCTACTAGAACAGCTTCGAAACTAAAACCAACCGCAGTAAAAGTAGATACTATTAAAAAGAAGGTTGCTCCTAATCCTCATTTCAAAGAAATTGACAAAGTGATTAAGAAGTAAAGTTTCTATCAAGAAATCCTTTCAGCAAATCATTTACACATGACGGATTCTCCAGCGGAGCCATATGTCCCGCAAAAGGTATAGCTGCAAATTCCGAGTTTGGAATTTGATCTGCCATTGCCCGCATAACTGTAGTGGGCGTTAGCTTATCAAAGGAGCCGCAAATTACAAGTGTTGGAATTTTTATTTGGGGAAGAAATTTAGTTGTATCGGTGCGGCTCATTATTGCAATTATGCAACCCTTAACTCCAAGCGGATCGTTTTTCTGTGTATTGTACAATGTTGTTAAAAACATTTTCTCAAATTGCTTCGGGGTTTCTTCAGCAAAACAGTTTGTTACAAACATATCGGTGAATTTTACCAAGCCTTCGGTGTTGATCATGTTAATATTAACAGCGCGTTTTAACCTTGCGGCATCGTCATCCGCATCAGACCTAGTATCACAAAGTATTAAGCCGCCAAACAAATCTTGATTTCTCTCCATAGCCCGAAGTGCTATATATCCGCCCATCGAAAGTCCGCATAATACCGGTTTGGTTAGTTTTAACTCATCAATAATGACAAACAAATCGTCAACAAAAAACTCCAGCATATACTGCCCGTCGCCAACTGAACTTTCTCCTAAACCGCGAACATCATAAGCAATGCAGAAATAATCTTTTTTGAGAAAATCTATCTGGCTTTTCCACATTGAATGATCGTATGGAAAACCGTGTATAAAAATGACAACTTGTTTGCTTGAATCGCCAAATGTATTAATTGATATTCCATTAATCGTCTTTTTCATAATAAACACTTTTCCCGAATTGTTATCTATTCGAAATATAGTGGGACTGACCGAGATAAAAAATTGTTGCTTGCGAATTCCATCTTGCCGATATATTGCTAAGTCCTGAAGGTTTTGATTGGACTCATCCTAATTTCTTTGCACTTTAAACCCCGTATATTGACATGTTGTCAAAAAAGCGAAACCAAATAGAGGTAGAAATGAAAAATCTAAAGTTATTTTTACTTTTTGCATTAATTATTCTCCCGGTCATTTTTCTCGCCGGATGTAATAAACACGATGAAGTAACATCTCCAAACGCAAATTATGATTCGCCTCAATATTTAATGATAGATTATTTCGATACTGAAAATGCGATAGAAGATGCAACTATTGAAACGGATCTATCATTCAATCCAACTATGCTTTCATATAGTTTTGTCAGCGCTACTGATTTTACTCCCGGCAAAGGAATGCTGAGAGGCAAGATGGTTGACTGGCTGGCAAAATACGATTGGAATAAACATCTTGGAATGATTTTTAGAAGACTTAATTTAACAGAGGATCAGAAAGCTAAGGTTGATGGTTTAATGAAGGCTTATCATGAATCCATGAAGACTTTAATTCAAGAGTTTGCCGATGCAAACAAGACGATTATCGAGAATGCCAATCTAAAGCGTAAAGAAATTGCTGAAAAAGTTAAGGCTGGTACCTTAACAAGAGCGGAAGCCGCTGAACAAATAAAAAATTTGAACCAAAGAGTACACAATGCAATTGAAACTAACGATGCAACAATTGCCGTTAAAAGAAAAATGTGTGATAACAGAAAAACTTTGCTAGATGGAATTAGGGTAATTCTCACGTCTGCTCAAGCTGAGAAGTGGGATGTTGCAGTAGCAAAAATAAAAACTCCTTGCTGATCAAAATATTATCTAAAAAAATCCCGCTCGAAGCGGGATTTTTTTTGCATTAACAATTTAATTAGGTAAGCCGGGTTCGTAAAGCCACTGATTAAAAAGTGCATCCATGTTTTTTCCTGAGACAGATTCCACGATTGACTTAAAATCATTTGTGCCGGCGTTTGAATGCTTGAACTTGCTGTAATATTCCCGAATCGACTTGAAGAATTTTTTATCCCCAAGCTGCTTTCGCAAAGTATGAAGAAAGAACGCTCCCTTTTGGTAAGTCTCTACATTTAACATTTCCGACAAATTTTTGTAGCCATTATAAATTACTGGAATATTGGATTTTGAGTTTTGTTTATAACTCTTCATGTATTCTTTCATAATTGAGTTGAAACGAATTTCTCCCTCGCGGGCTTCAAAGTAAAGTGCAGTAAAATAAGTCGCAAAGCCTTCGCTAAGCCATATTTCCGACCAATCGGACATGGTTACAGCATCCCCAAACCACTGATGAGCAATTTCATGGGCTACTGTCTCTTCGTTATCTTTTTCGCCGGTAAATGAAGGACTTTTTTCGGTGAAGAAAATCGCGCTGCTGTTTTCCATTCCGCCAAATATTGTTGAAGATTCCACTAGTGAAAGTCTCGAGTAAGGAAACTGACCAATAGTCTCTTCATAAAAACTTACCATATCTGCAGCACGCTTAAATCCGTTAACAGCGTGAAGGCTATCTTCGGGATAAGTGTAATAATAAATTGGAATTCCTGAAGCAGTCTTAGTTTCTGTAATCGCGAAATCGCAAACTCCAACTACCATGCAATAAGTAGGAATCGGCTCGCTAATTTGAAATGTGTACTTGACTTCTGAATTGTTCTGCGCCGCTTTATTTATTTGGTCACCATTGCATATTACTTCATATTTATCCGGAACAGTTATATTGAATGTAGCCGAAGCTTTATCGGAAGGATGATCAATTGAAGGGAACCAATAGCTGGCATAATTAGCCCAATTGTCGCTGAATGCAGAAAAATTTCTGTATTTATTTTTCCCTATGAACAGACCGCTCTTAGGAATTCCCGAATACTCAATTATCAATGCATTTTGGGTATTGCTTAGTAGAATTGATGTAAACTGAATTGTTATGATTCCGTCCAAATGAGTAAAAGCCATTTCTCTATTATCCATGATGCATGAATGAATTTTCATTCCCTTCATGTTGAGCCTTAATTCTTGTAAATCGCTTATAGTTTTAAAAATAATTTCCGCCTTTGCCGAAATTTCATTTGATGCGTCGGAGATTTTCATATCAATCACATAAGTAATCACATCAATTTTGTTTTGCATCAGATTGTAATCTGATTTGTCTGTAGCGTAAATACTATTTATAGTAACTGCCAGAAGCAGCAAAAACTTCTTCATTTGGATTTTCCGGTAAACTGAATTGGATTTTTGATTGACATAAGTATAAACAGTAATGAATCTGATTGTATAATTACGTTAATATAAGTGGAATGAAGCTAGTATTCATCTTAACCAACTTAGATCGGAGCTGATAATTAACTCATATTTTTTTCTATGATGAGTGGTTGTCATTAAAATTTTTTCATATTCGAAATTATATTTATTGACTAAATCTACAATGAAAGGGGTATCATCATAAGTCAGTAAAAATTTATTAGAGATGTTATGTAGAGTATTAAATAACTTGCTATGATCTATTTGATGATGATCATACAAACGTTTTCCGGCAATTGTATAAGGTGGGTCAATAAAAAAAACAGTATCTCGGTTGAAACTATATTGTTCGATTTTTTTGATCCCGTCACTTTGAAATAGATCAAACTTATTTTTGTGATAATCGATTTTAAGTATTCTATCATTTAGTGTCTTTGGGTACCATCTAGATAATATTCCCTTCCCCGCCTCACCGAATTTTAATCTCCCAGACCCTGAAGTAAGAATTCCACCGTGGTTAATCCGATTAAGGATTAATGTAGCTAAGGCGCGTTGCACTATATCGGTAGAATCATTACATAATTGTAAATCAACATTTGAATTATTCAACTCAAATCCCAATATTAATTCAGCGAGTTCACCACCTCGTCCCGAAAGAATACACTCCCAGACGGTGGCTATTTGCTTATCGAGTTCTACAAGCACAACTTTTTCTACCCAGTTCTCAATAGCAGCAGTCATTCCAATACTAGCCCCTCCTGCAAATGGTTCCACCAAGACTTTAGCTCTTTGTTTTTGCATCCACATTTTTGCAAATGGATAGAACCAAGTTTTTCCACCAGGGAAGCGAAATGGACTATACTTTGGTACTTGTGAAATATTGGGGGCAGCAAATATTTCCTTATAATCAAAGAAATTAGTTTGTAATACGTTGTCCACTAATTATCCCTCGCTTTTAAGATCGGATAACGTAGGAGCGTCGGGTGAAATTCCGTCCAGTTGCTCGTCTAATTTTGTCTGTAAAACTTCCAAGAAAACGTCAACACCACCCGGTTTTGGAGTTAAAATTTCATCTAGTGCTGGTTTGAATTTTGTGTAAATAACTTTTTCTTTAACTAGGTTAAATTTATTTTCGGACTCATTAATCTTTAAATCGTAAATCAACCAAGCTATATCGGCATCGGCAATGTTATTTACAACAGGAAGATTTGGTAAAGTATTGAAAAAATCTTTCTGCATAGCAACGGTTTGTTTCTTATTCCAATTCTTTAATATGCCACCCTTAAATATTAACTGGGGAACTAGCCTTTTTCTTGAGGATGATAAGAAATCTGGACGAGGAGAATCTTTCGAGTTCCATTCCTTTGTAGACTTCTTATTTTGCAGATAATAGTTAAAAGGCTTGGTTACATTACCTGATATATATACTGCTTGTACTTCAAGTGATCCAAAATCAAGAATTTTCCCATTGTTGTCATAAGAGACCAAAACGTAATCAATATTTCCAGCAGTTTTACCAAAAGAATCACTGAGTCTAATTTCCCTTAGAGTTGTCCAATTTCCCTTTTTAATAGTTTTGTTATCAAACAAAAACTTTGCGGCATCACTTGCTATAATCCAATCTTCAGTAAATCTGGAAGGGCATGTTATAATTTTTGAGTTCTCATAATTAATACTGCAAACGCCCAAAGGATCAGTAGCACTATTTTTTGTGCAAGAGGGTACTTTATTATGAAAAGGGCACAACTTATTAATTCGAAATCTTTCTACGTTTTTTGAACTATTAGTTGTTGGATAGCCAAAAACTTCTGCTAAAGGTAACGCTGCCATAGAATTCTCACTTTTCAAAAAGTATCTAATTAGATATCCAATATAATAAACAAAAGAATTGTAGAAATCAGAAGCAATTTATTTGAAAGTGATTCAATCAAAAATCTACATTAATAAGTTTTTTTATAAAGAACTC
>JBHEKZ010000617.1:0-3092 GCA_041859025.1 Melioribacteraceae bacterium
TCGAATGCAGCAACATATTTATCAAATCCGGTTTCACTTCCGTTCTGCTTTGCATAAACTTCTTTTAATTGTTCTTTCATCTTTGCTGTGCCTTGCTCACCGGATAAGTACTTTTCCAACTTAGCTTGCGCTTCTTTTGTATTGCCCACAGCAATTAGAGCAGAAATATATCTTTCGTTTGTTTCACCTTCTTGTTCTTCGCCAAGCTGAACTGCTTCTGCTAAAGCCTTTACCGGTTCATCTTTTTTGCCGGCTTTAAGTAGAATTGCGCCATACGTGTCCAATACCATTCCCATAGATCTTAGAGTACTTTTTTTATACTCGGATTCAGTTTGATAGGGAGTCCTTTTCATATCGGCATAGAATATATTCTTTCTGCCTAACTCAACACCTTTCGCCGCAAGTTCCAATGCTTTGTTTACATCAGCATCTTTTTCATACATTGCCCATGCCAAAGTATTATAATTCATTGCCGTCGGACTGGCAATTTTTGTGTTAGTATATTCGATAGCTTTATCAAATTGACCGGCTTTTATATATTCATTAACTATAACTCCTTGGATGTAGCTAACATAGTTGCCCTTAGGAAATTTCGTGATGTATTCATCCCCGGCTTTTAGTTTAGCATCCAAATCTTTTGCTGAACGAAATTCCATAAACTTAGGTGCTTGTGCAGCGCTTCCCTCCGGAAATTTTTCTAGCATAGCTTTTTGAAAAGGTGCGGCTTTATCTGCAGCCTTTGCGCGTGTATAACCATTTACAACAGCACTTAACTGAGCTTCATTTAATTCATTTGGATTTGTGAAAGCGGCAAGTTCAGCAAGAACTAACTCATTCCCTTTTTCCTTTAGTGCAGAGCCAATTGCAGAGATATAGTAGGTGAGATACTCTTTCTTTAGAGATACATTTTCATCAAGATCATCACGAACAACTTCAAATGCTTTTTCTTTATCGATTTCGGTACCAACTAAATCACCATAAAACATATTAATCAATCCAACGCTCGCATTTGCTCCTCCAACAACTTTGCCAGCGGCATCGTGTGCAAGAACTACAAATCCCTTTTTGGAATTGTTATCAACTTCTTCACCTGAAACAAATTTTAGAAAAGCGCCTTTGCATGTATCCGCCATCTTGAACTTTGCAGTCCAAATGTTTCCGGATTTTGTCATCTTGAACTCATCGGAGGAGCTAAGCAATACACTAAACTGATGCGCGACGAGAGTAATCTCCTTGGCTTCCGCCAATTTTGTCCCTTGAGGATTATAGGAAACAGTAATTTCGTCTCCGGATTTAGGTTTTTCCGGTTTGAATGTCACTTTTCCTTGCGCAAAAACTAATTGCTGAAAAATTATTCCAACTAACAATAAACAAACTATTTTTTTCATTTTTTGATCCCATTGTGATTTTGAACGGGATTAAAATAATGAGGTTTAGTTGGAAAGCCAAAGCAAAATTGGGTTAGAAATTCATCACCACATCAAATAAAATTAATCCGGCGTTTTCGGTGGCTTTAATTTCCAAACCTTCAACATCGTATAACTTAATAGCATCTCCACTAGAAAGTTTTGTCTCGGCAACTTCAACCGAACCATTTGTAATGTGAAGATAAATTCCACGTGATTTTTCAGTTTTGTAAGATACACTCTTGCCGGCATCTAGATCTGATAGAAAAATTTTAGCATCTTGGTTAATAAAGATTACGCCATCAGCATGATTATTACTTGCAACCAGCAACAACTTGTTCTTTTTTTCAGAAACATCATAGCTAATGTCTTCGTAGGCTGGTTTAATTCCATTTTGATTAGGCATAATCCAAATTTGATACAGCTTTAGAATTTCTTTATCCGAAGCATTAAACTCCGAATGAAATATTCCTTTGCCGGCAGACATTTTTTGAACTTCGCCGACACGGATAATACCTTCGCCGCCTGAGCTATCGCGATGAGCTACTCCACCTTGAGTTACTATTGTTACTATTTCCATGTCTCTATGAGGATGAGTTGGAAATCCGCCGCCAGGCTGAATTAGATCATCATTTATTACTCTAATTGGACCAAAGCCCATGTTTTCAGGATTGTAATATTCTCCGAATGAAAAACTATGGTAACTATCAAGCCAATCTATTTTAGTCCTGCCCCTCTCTTTTGAACGAAGAACCTCCAACATTAATTTCCCTTTCGTATTACTATTTCTTTTATTGAATTTGAAACTTTTAATGAATCGATTCTAGTTTCAAACTGTTCTATATCAATTATTTTCTGTTTTAGCGAATTCAGTAGATGTGAAAACCGAAGCAGCCAAACAGCATTTTTAATATCATTTTCACTTTCGAAGTAATATGAAATCCAACCGGTTTGCGGAAAAATATGGTGCGGCTTAGCTAAACCCTCAGACACCAACGTCTCGCGTAATTTATTCCCGAATAGAATATCCATAGTACCAAAATTATGAATGTGTCCAATTTCTTTTCCATTTAGCTGGAACTCTATTCCGCCAAATCTATGTGGATGAATAGAAACATCATCCCAGAGTGAAAGCTGGTCTGAAATTTTGCTCTGTATTTCTTTTATTATTTTCTTTTCCATAATAGCCCAACAATGTAATCGCGCTTAAAGTTTAACAACATTAATTCCCAGCTTCTTAAGAAGATCACCCAAATTTCTCTGTTCGTCTAAAGTTAGTACCGACATATATTTCGTAATCTGCTCGGCATGTTCTACAAAGACTTTATCGAAAAGATTCTTTCCTTCTTGTGTTAACTGAACAAGAATTGCACGTCTGTCCTCTTTGCTGTGTGTTCTTTCAATAAAGCCAAGTTTCTCAACATTGTCCAGTACAAGTGTCATATTTCCGCCGCTGGCAAGCATTTTATCGCAGATTTCCCCAACCTTAAGAGGGCCCAAATGACCAAGAACTTATATTACTGCAAATTGAGGCTGGGTTAATCCGAAAACTCGAATACTATCAACCGCTTTTTTATTAAACGATGTATACGCCCGCGCAAGTTTTACCCATGTCGTTAAGGCTAAATCTGCTTTTTTTCCATATTTTTTAGTTGTTTTCATTTTATATCACTAACTATGTTATTA
>JBHEKZ010000104.1:0-12357 GCA_041859025.1 Melioribacteraceae bacterium
ATTGCGACAACACTACATACAAAAATTCTTCCATATGTTAACGCAACCGGATATCTTTATAAAAGGAAGACAAGCTTTGGAATTGAATCGGAATATCTTGATGATAGAATAAAAGCAGTACAGGAAAGAATTGACAAAAGTTCTTCTGACTTAAGGCTTAGATATATGAAATCAATGTCGCAAATGAATGCCTTAGTTTCAAATCAGTCAATTTTCTTTATGAAGTCAATAAACTAATAATTTTATAGATCATGAGTTCAATGAAACTTAGAAGTGAGCAAAAGAACAATTTTGACAGTAGGAGCTCAAAAAAGAATAAATCTAATGAAGAATTAGTTGAAGCGAAGAAGCAAGAACTCAAGACAAAAGCTAATAAAACAGAATATTTGTTAGAGTACATACTTGCAAAGATGGAAATTCTTGAATTCGAAAATTTCGATTCTTTATTTCCAGAATTAGTTAGTAAAATGAAAGAGGCAACCTTATTTAGAGAAGAGCTATTAAAAGAAATTGAGCCATCCGTACTGATAAAGGTAAGGCCAAAATTATTCAGTGTAGCAAAACAAATTGAAAAGAAATATGAAATTCTTATTGAGAAATTTTCGGCAGAAACTGAACAGCTCCAAAGAGAACTTTCGGCTGTAAATAATCAGAAAAAAATAACCAGCTATCTGCGTTAATTATTTTGAAATTCAATTATTTGTAACAAGTGGACTAGAGGTATACTTTGAACCAATTGCAGCATAAAGTAGCATCGGTTAAACGCCTACTCTTCTTTGTTGGTCGTGATTTGGACAACCTCTCGTATGAAACTTTCGATTCCGTATTCCCAGCAGCTTTAACCGCAATCAAACGAGTTAATCAGTTGAAACTAGAATTGGCAACAGAGTTTGGTGCTCAAAGTCAAGAAATGTGCGAAAAAGAACTGTTTTCGAAAGCTAAACAAATTGAAGTTATGTTCGATAATATCGTTGAGGTTTTCTCTGAAGCAGAAAAAAAACATGAGAGACAACTTTACTGGACTATTAAAACAGAAAAAAATAACTGCCTACAAAGGTGAAGCTATGCAAGTAAAAGGAATTTCAGGTAATCCGTTGTTTGTTAAGCCAGCTCAGAATCAAAAGGCTGAAGCAAAACCCAGCTCTCCCAAAGATAGAATCGAGATATCTACAGAAGCCAGAGATTTAGCTAAACTCGAGTTGAGTGCAGAACGCATCGAAGAAATTCGTTCCAAATTAGAGAGCGGTTTTTATGATACTGATGAAGTTTTGCAGAAAGTATCTGAAAAGCTTAGCAAAGAGATTATTAAATAATTACTTATTGAATGTAGTTAAACTCATTTGTGCTTTATGAGACAGAGCTGCATTCAAATTCCATTTTGAGACACGCGACACATCAAAAAAACTTCAAAAAAGCTTGTAATGTATGGCATGGACATTGTGATACTAAGAGCCTAATCGAGGGATCTTTTATACATATTGCGGATTGTGGGTCATGGACGGCAGACAAAAAGTTCTAATCGTAGACGATGAAGAATTAGCTCAAGATTTCTTGCGCTTTTTTCTATCAAAGAAATTTGACGTGTACACAGTAGGGAGTGTGAACACGTTTTATAATATTGTTAACAAAGTTGATTTTGATCTTATTCTGATGGATATCTCATTGCGTGACTCAAAAGATGGAATTCAATTAACAAAAGAGTTGCGTGCTACACCTAAGTATAAAAACACACCAATCTTTGTGCTTACAGCATTCAATACAACAAGAGAAAGAAATAATGCTCATCAAGCCGGTGCGGATAAATTTTTAACCAAGCCGGTGGATTCTAAACAGCTTCTTAACATGATAGATGAGGCTCTTAACAAAAAGCCCGCTAATTAAAGCGGTTCTTCATGAGTTAAGCAATGTATTGTTCCTAAGCCCCATACCAAATCAACTGCGTGAATTCCTATAACTTTTCTTGTTGGGAAAAGTTCGCTTAGTATATTTAATGCAATTCTATCATTAGGATCGTTAAAAGTTGGAACCAGTACCGAAGAATTATTGATGTAGAAGTTTGCGTAACTCGCAGGCAATCTTAAGTCTTCAAAATTTATTGGCGATGGCATTGGTAATTCAATTACATTTAGCTTAGAGCCATTAGCAATAGTTTCTCCTTGTAAGCGTTCAAAATTTTCCTCAAGGTGAAAATAGTTTTCATCTTTGGAATTCTTCTCACGGCATAAAACAACGGTATCATAATTCACGAAACGGCATAAATCATCAACATGTCCGTGGGTATCATCGCCGGAAATTCCTTTACCAAGCCAGATTATTTTTTTTATTCCTAGATATTCAGCAAAGGCTTTTTCATAATCTTTCTTTGAAAAACCGGGATTTCTAACTTGGATTTTCTGATCCATCAAACATTCTTCGGTAGTTAAAAGAGTTCCACCGCCGTTATAATCTATGGCGCCTCCTTCTAATACAATTTCTTTACCAGAAAATTTAGCATCAACTAACTTTACATCTAAAACTTTGGAAAGTGTCTTGGGAATGTTTTTGTCTTTTTTCCAATTAGAATACTTTGCCCACCCGTTAAATCTAAATTTGATGGCTATCGTTTTATCATCTTGCTTAACAAAAGCCGGGGATGAATCGCGCATCCAACCGCGGTCTGTTTGCGAAATAATGAAATCAATATTCGCGGTATCTACGTGGGCTCTTTCTAAATATTTCCTGATCTTTGGAATTGCAGCCTCGTTCTGAACGAATAGGCGAACGATTTCTCCTTCGCAAATGTTTTTTATAATCTCTACATAAACCCAAGGTATTGGTTCAAATTTTTCAGGCCAATCTTCTTTTTGATGAGGCCAGCAAATAATAGTTGATTTGTGCTCTTCCCATTCGGCTGGTAATCTGTAATTCATAATTAATCCCAAAATCTTTTTGTTATTTCACTATAAGCGTCAATTCTTCTATCTCTTAAGAATGGCCAGTTGCGTCGGATTGTTTCCAAATGTTTAAGATCAACTTCTGCCATAAGAATTTCTTCTTTGTCAGACGAAGCTTCTGCTATGACTACTCCTTGCGGGTCGCAGATAAATGAATTCCCCCAAAACTCAATTCCTGCTTGTTCTTTAACTGGTTGTTCAAAACCAATTCTATTTACTGAACAAACGTAAACACCATTTGCAATTGCATGAGACCTCTGAATGGTAATCCACGAATCGCGCTGAGCTTTTCCATAACGTTCTTTTTCAGCCGGATGCCAACCTATTGCCGTTGGATAGAACAACGCCGCAGCACCTTGCAGTGCAGTTAAACGCGCTCCTTCTGGATACCATTGATCCCAGCAGATAAGTGATCCAATCTTTCCGTACTTGGTTTAAAAAGCCTTGAAGCCTAAGTCTCCCGGAGTGAAATAATATTTTTCGTAGTAAGCAGGGTCGTCCGGAATGTGCATCTTACGATAAATCCCTAGAATGGCTCCATCGGCATCTATTATAACAACACTATTGTGATAAACTCCAGCAGCTCGCTTTTCGAAAATCGGAACTATGATTGCAACTTTATTCTCTTTGGCTGCTGTCTGAAACGCCTTAGTTGAAGGCCCCGGTATGGGCTCTGCCAAATCAAAAAGGGAAGAATCTTCTTTTTGACAAAAATATTGCGAACGGTAGAGTTCTGGTAAGCAAATTACTTGAGCGCCTTTTTTAGCAGCTTTTTTAACCCACGTTAATGCTTTTTTTTCATTCTCCTGTGGTTTTGCTGAAAACGATAACTGCACTCCGGATATTGTGAATTTATTCTTCATGTTGAAATTCTTTTGTTGGAAATTCGTTTATTCTTTTGTCAAAAATAAAGAATGGGGGGAAATAAATTGTAATAAAAGTTTAGTAATGGGATTAGTTTATGCGAAATAACTTTTAATATGATCAATCAACTTATCGATATTTTCGTTTTCATCTTGGCTAAGTCTATCACGGAATGGTTCTACAAGGTTCATAAGCCAGCGGATGTTAAGTTCTTTAGTTGCTTGCTTTATTTGACTTTTGTACTTGGCTTCATCACTTAAAGCAATTTCGGAAAACTTTGCTGCAGCTTTTAAATTAATTAGGTAATCAACATTCTTTTGGTTGCTGATCTTTACAAGATTAGAAATAGCTTCATTATTTTTTGTACAAAGTTCAAAAGCTACGTTAGCCGCTTGCATCATTAACTCATCATGCTTCAAATATTTCAGATCGTTATCGGTAGCCAATGCTAATAAAATTTTGATGCCTTCATCGACAGTAATTTTATACTTAGAGACTCTCTCAATTGTCTTAATCATACAATTTGTTACTGCGCGAGAAACACCAGAACGGGCATTCTTTATTGTGTCAGGAGAGTATGTAATGTCTTTAGATACTTTTATTAGTTCAGAATAATTTCCTTCGGTAATTAACTTTTCAAGATTTGCATGAGTCTTGTTAACCCCCTTCTTTAAATCAATATTACTTGCATATTCAGCCAATTCATCTAGATACTTATTGTTAACTTTAGCTAATATCTCTTGGATTTTCTTATCATTATTCTGAATGACGAAGCCGTTGAGATTGAGAATTTCTACAACAAGTTCAAACTGGGAAAGCTTAGATACCGTAATGACAGAATTGAAATCTTTTTTGTTTAGATCCAACTCAAGGGGACTGGCATCAATCTCGCGAATCAAATATTGAAATTGCTCGAGCATATACTCGAAACGAGAACGGTCGTTTTCGAGCACAAGAACTTTTATTTTGTGTTTGAATAAACTCATTGTGGTTTTGTTCGCCTTTATGTCTAATTATCGGTAAAAACTGCTCAGAATTTAGCCTTTATTTAGGGTCATTCCTTTCTTTTAATCTAAAACAACTTTTAATGCTGTTTTATAAGCTAGTTTTGTAATGGCATAGAACAGTTCGGGATTCAAAGTTTCCGCTTTATCACTAAGCATGTGTAAATGCTTGTAACTGTTTTTGGTAACAAAATAGAGCGTTTTAATACCTTTTTGATAAAAAGGTTCAGCATCAGCTCCCCCGCCACTCCAAGTGGCCGGAATAAGAAGGCGATCATTATCAGAGTCAATTTTCTTTGCTATATCCCACAGTTCCGGTGCGCTTTTACCTCCACCAATCTGAATGCTATCTCCATAACCCACACAATCCATATTAAACATGGCTTTTACTTTTTCGAGCGGGATAGGTAAATGATTAGCAAAATGCGTAGCTCCGTTTAGACCTTGTTCTTCGCTAGCAAAAAACGCAAAAATTATTGAGCGTTTTGGTTTTATATTATTTGCGACCATCGTACGGGCAATTTCCAGCAAAGCAGCAGAACCGGATGCATTATCGTTAGCACCGGGGAAATAAATCTTGCCGGCTTGTTCACCAACATGATCGAGGTGAGCCCCGATAATTAAACACTCATTTTTTAGTTCTGGATCTATTCCCTCTAACATGCCTACTATGTTAAAAACCTCTTTTTCCTTTTCGTATTTTGTATGAATTTCGATATCAACTTTGTGAAGTAGTGAAATAGAATTTGGCGATTTATCGTTATCAATTTGTGTTTGTAATTCCTTAAGAGTCTTTCCGCTTCCATCAAATAGTTCATCAGCTAATCGAAGATCAATATGCAGTTCCGGAAAGTTTTGCATCTGTTTACCTTCGCCATGAATTACACTTCCAATTGGTTTTTGAGGTTCGGTATCGTTGGGTAAGGAAACGAATAGAATTCCGATAGCTCCATGTTTAGCCGCTACTATTGCTTTTTCGCGAGGATTGCCATTCGTAAATCCTTTGTCATTCAAATTCCATTTGGGATTATACTTGAAGACGATTACAACTTTCCCTTTAACATCAATGTTTGCATAATCGTCATATCCTAATTCGGGCTGAGATAAACCATAACCGCAAAATGCTGTATTAGCTAATAGTTTTCCGGAACCGGTAAATCCTCTATAAACGTAATCGGGGCCAAGTTTATATTCTGTACTGGTTCCATTTTTAATAATTGCAAAATGCTCGGGAGCTAAAATTTCGTTGTATTCAACTTTTAGCTTCTGAAAATATTCGGAATCGCCGGCTGGTCTTAACTTAAGCTTAGTCATCTCTCTGGAAATAAAATTTGCTGCTTTTGTATAACCGGAATGACCTGGTAGCCTACCGGCATATTCTTTACTCGAAAGCAATTCGACAGTTTTCAGTAATTCTTTTTTATCTATTTGAGCAATACTGAAAGAACTCAGGGCAAATAAAAGTATAAGTACATGAGATGATTTCATTTAAAAACTCCCGAGGAAATACTATGGTTTAATTTCAATTCAATAATTATCATCATTAATATTACTTTATTCAGAGATAATATCAAGAATAGATTCTTCAAGTATATAAAGAAAGAATTTCTTGACTAATAAGTCTTCAGTTTATAAATTTAAATAGAAGTTAGAGGTTCCGTATTAACATTACGGGGGAATCAAAAACTTACCAAGAATTTTCTCCAACTGAAATGTGGAAGACGTCTCATTAAGCGCAGAAATTTTCCTTTGTTCAATTAATCTATTAAACAAAAGGAGTTTTTATGAAAATCGCTCGGATCAATCCACTTCAAGGAAACAGTAGCAGTAAAACTGCTGCTTTTTTCGACTTTCAAACCGATGATGGCATCCTGATTAAAGGATTCCGAATTGTTAGCGGTCCTAACGGATTATTTATTGCTTCTCCTAGTGAAAAGGGGAAGGATGGAAAGTATTACGACTCTGTTATTCTCCCCCAAGTAATGAAGGATGAATTGCAGAAAATGGCCATTGCCGAATTCTCCAGAGGAAATTAACCGTCATTTAAAGAAGGAAAGTTCACACCGAGACTTTCCTTCTTCAATAATATTACAGTATAGAAATAAAAAGTGTTTAGTTTGGAAAACTGAATCTCAAGACATCCTCCAGCCACCAATCCCTTTATATTAAAATCAGTCTTTTACTAAATTAATCGATAAGACAAAGAAGAAGTGATATAAACTAAAATCATTCTGCTGCGATAATAAATTGTAAAGCTTTGTGTATACAGTAACCTACAGGACTAATTTATGAAATACAAAGTAACACCTACGAATAAGATCCGTGAGATGCGAGATGAAGATTTTATCGTTTCAAAAACGGATTTAAAGGGAAGAATAGCCTACGCAAACAGGATCTTTATGGAATTTGCCCAAATGACCGAAGGAGAATTACTAGGTCAACCTCACAATATTATTCGGCACCCGGATATGCCAAGGGCAATTTTCAAATTGCTTTGGGATACACTAGGCAGCGGTAAAGAAATATTTGCATATGTAAAGAATATGGCCAAAGATGGTTCGGCCTATTGGGTAATTGCTAATGTTTCTCCTGTAAGAAATGAACGGGACGAGATTGTGGGTTACTATTCCGTAAGAAGGAAACCTTCCAAGTCTGCTCTCGAAAAAATCATTCCATTATATAAAACTATGCTTGAAGAAGAAAAACGTAACGAAACAAAAAACCAAATAGAAGCATCCACCAAAATTTTGCAAAGTTTGCTACAAGAAAAAGGAATGAGTTATGAAGAATTTATTCTCAGCATTTAATAGACTACAATTTAGCCAAAAACTGAGCCTGGCGTTATTTGCGATAATACTTGGGGCTGCCTTCTTTGCGCTTATTATCGTTATGCGTTTATTATCGATAGATGAATTAACTGCAAATGGTGGTGCGGCTGCAAATTCTCAGCTTGTACATGAAATGATACTAAATTCAGTTTACTTTATAGTTATTGCAGTTGCAGTATTAATTGCAATAGGATTTTTTATCCGATCCTATTTCGTTCGTTATATCTACTCCTTCTCTACAAACTTGAAGCGTGTTATAGACAAGACTTCCCATGGAATATTTACCGAACGAATAACCAATATTAAGTATAACGATGACTTCGGATTACTCTCTTGGAATTTCAATGAAATGATAGATCAGCTAGAGGCATTCCTTAAAGAAATCAGCACGTCGATAGAGTATGCTGCTGAGAAGAAATATTTTCGTAAACCAATATCCATTGGCTCAAAAGGAATGTTTGTAAAAGGAATAGCAAATGTTAAAACATCAATTGAATTGCAAGAAAAATCCATAACTATAATTGAAGATCAGCATGATTATCTTTCAAGAAGTATAGAAAACATTCTGAAAGAGATGGATAAATTTTCTGAAGGCGATTTAACAGTGCAAGTAACTCCGGAAAGAAAAGATGATGAAATAGGACAGTTATTCTTGGGATTCAATAAGGTTGTGCAAAACATGAATCACATTTTAAATTCAGTTACAGAAGCTGTTCACGCTACTGCAAGTGCAAGTAACGAAATTTCATCCAGCGCTGAGCAAATGGCTGCGGGTACTCAAGAGCAGAGTTCTCAATCAACAGAAATTGCAAAGTCTGTTGAAGAAATGACAAAGACAATTTTTGAAACAACTCAAATTTCCTCAAAAGCTGCACAAGCCTCAAAACAATCCGGAGACATTGCTAAAGAAGGCGGAAAAGATGTAGAGCAAACAATTGATGGCATGAACAGAATTGCTGATGTTGTTAACAAGTCAGCAATTACAGTTCAAGCACTTGGTAAGAGCAGCGATCAAATTGGAGAGATTGTTCAAGTTATTAATGACATAGCCGATCAAACAAATCTTTTAGCCTTAAATGCCGCAATTGAAGCAGCACGCGCCGGTGAACAAGGCAGGGGTTTTGCAGTAGTTGCCGATGAAGTTCGAAAACTTGCTGAAAGAACAAGTAAGGCTACTAAAGAAATTGCAACTATGATTAAGCAAATTCAAAAAGATACTGTTGATGCAGTTGTTTCTATGAAAGCTGGAACTCAAGAAGTTGAAAGAGGAAAAGCTTTGGCTGACAAGGCCGGAGATTCACTTAAAAAGATTATTACATATGCCGGCGATGTTGTTGAAATGGTTAATAAAGTTGCCACGTCGAGCGAGCATCAATCACTAACGGCCGATCAGATAAGTAAAAATATTGATGGTATTACAACTGTTACTCATGAAAGTGCACAAGGTGTTCAGCAGATTGCTGTTGCTGCTGAAGATTTGAATAGATTAACAAATAATCTTCAAGAGCTGGTTACAAGATTCAAAATTATGAACGATGGAAATTCTTTGATGCGTCGCAACATGCTAGCTGCAAGAAATTAGTGGCACTTAACTTTAGTAAAACAAAAGCCTCAAGTAAATCTTGAGGCTTTTGTTTTAACAACCTCATCTTATTTCCTCTCCATTCGCTTCACGTTCAAAAGTCCATAAATATAATTCTTCCACTTTCTTTCTTGCCCAAGGTGTTTTTCTTAGAAATTTTAGGCTGGATTGAACGCTGGGATTTTCGAGAAAGCAATTTATTCTTACATGATAAAATAACTCATCCCAGTTGTAACGTTCTAACAAATACTCAAGAATCATTACTAGGGTTTTGCCATGTAGCGGATTGTTGGGTTGTTGCATTGTTGTCATAATTAATGTAATGGTTTAACTGCAATTTAATCACAAGGATGCAATTAAAAAACCCATGCTACTAGTAATGTAACATGGGTTCAATAATTGATACATCTAAAAAATCACTTCAATAACAACATTTTTCTTGTTAGAACAAAATCTTGAGATGTTAATCTGTAATAATAAACTCCACTCGCTAGCTTACTTCCATCGAATTTAACATCATAAGTGCCTGGAGTTTTTGTTTCGTTTACAAGAGTTGCAATTTCGCTTCCAAGTAAGTCGTAAACAGAAATTTTGACTATACCTGCTTTAGGAATAGAATATTCAATTCTTGTTTCGGGGTTAAACGGATTTGGATAATTTTGTCCGAGTGAATACTCTGCAGGAATCTTTTCATCTACTAGGCTAGTTGGCGTAACGAATGCGGTTGCACTTGACCACTCGCTCCATTTCAAATTGTGATCTCTGTATTTTACCCGATAGTGATATGTTTTTCCATTTGCAACAGATGTTCTTCTGAATGACAATTTCGTAAGATCTAAACCCTTGTTCAAATCAACCGGAATTAGATTTGAATCAACTTTGTAAATATTTTTCCAATTTACTGTAGTATCAATAGAAGTTTTATTGAATCCGGAATCCTCAGAAATTTGGATTCGAACAGACATAAGTGAATCGCCGCTGATTTGTGAGCTGTTGAAAATAATTTTACTGTCGCTTATAGTAGGTGCGCTTACAGTTGGTTTAGCAGGTGCCGGTTGATTTACTTTAATATACCATCTATCAAGCATCTCGCTGTTGCGGGCTTTGCTTGTATTTCCCAGACTATACATACTCGATTCAAACGTTTTGTTCGCAACATCAATTTCAATCACTTGATAGAAGAAATTATCGAAAGTGATGTGAATGTTTGGAAAATCTTGGTTCTTATATGAACCCCACCTATCAATGGCGCCACCGCCGCCACCGCCGCAAACCATGCGGAAGTCGGTTCTTGGAGTTGTACTTTCAGATGCAACTGTGCCGCGTTCAAATCCGTGTGTATGACCGTAGGAGTATTGAATTACCTTAGAATATTTTTTTAAAATTGGAAACACTTGATTAGTTACATATGCCGGTCTGGTATCTTCAGTGATGCCTTCTCCCCAAAGTTCAGTGATAGAGAAGTGATGACCGATCACAAAGACAAAATCAATTTTTGGGTTATTCTCTGCAGCGGCTAATGTGTTTTCCAGCCAAAGATTTTGCAATGTTAATGCAGAGCCGGAAAGATTTGTATTTAATCCTATAAACATTGTGTTTGCAATTGTTGACGACCAGAATCTCTCTGCAAATGCATTTGGCGGGGCATAACCGGAGATATTTTCATACTGCATATACTTATAATAATTTTGGCTTTCCCCTTCATGATTTCCCGTAACAGTTAAAAAAGGAATATTGGGAGATATTGGTGACATTGGCGCAAAATATTGTTCCGTCCATTGAGTAATTGTATTTCCGGTAACAACAAGATCACCTGAGTGCAAAACTAAATTGATATGGTTGTGAATATCATTTCCGTATAATTGCTGCATTTTTTTCTTTGCTTCTCTAATTAGCTTCGATGAGTAAGTTGTGTCCGGATTGTGAGTATCGCTCAAAAGCAAAAATCTTATTTTACCACTGTAAGAAGCATCGGGTTGTGTCTTGAAATTATAAATAGCCGAACTTCCGCTTCCGCTGACAATTTTATAGAAATATTCTTTGTTTGGTTGTAACCCGGTTAACTGGACCGAATGCCATCTGTAATCGCTGGCTACAATTTCACTTGTTCCTAATGCCGATTGGCCTAATGATGATGTTGTTCCATATTCTACTTTTGTTTGAGTTGCAGTAGTATCGTGCCAGCAAATGTAAATTGATGTTGGCGATGGATTTTGCAGATAAGGCACAAGTAATAGATATCTTGATTTAACTGCATTTAGCTGGTGACCATATCCGCCAAGTGATGTAATTGCGGAGGCACTTAATGCAGAATTCCAGATTGAAATTTCCGAGCAGTCAATTTCGGAATCTTCACCATCCTCGTCGGCAAAAAGAAGCAGCATCTTATCAAGCGCAAACCTTCCATCTAGTGATTGAACAGTCGCTTCTTGTAAAAGCTGTCCATCCAAATAATATCGATAGAAAGTTCCGTTTTTTACCGAAATAACAAGTCTATACCATTCATTAGTTTTTACAACGTAGGAAGAATAGCCGGTAGCTGCCACGCCAATATTACCTGCTGTATTGATGAAACAATCTCCATCATTAGCATTTGTTGGACTTGTTTGAAAGAAGGAATACCATTTGCCTAGTTGAGGTATTCTAAAATCAATACTCAGAGTATATTCGTTTACAAATAAACCGGAACTAGGAGCAATGCCATGTTCCATCTTTAAATAACTACCTACACCAATTTTAATTGCGTTGTCATTGGTTTTCGGTCCATCTATTATATTGTAAGTCCCTTGGGATGTTAGGCTTTTTCCTAAATCCGCTTTTAGAATATCTGCTTTATCATCAAACTTCCACCAGCCGGTTCTTGTAGGAACTTGAGCGATACTTGTTGCAAACACAGAACAGATTACCATTAAGAATATTGAGCGAAGAAAAAATTTCTGCATAAACCACCTTAATTAATTATAAAAATTATGAGTCCATTGGTATACATGATGAATTTCTTGCGAACAAAATAGAAGTGCTAAAGAGCAGCGGCAATAGCGCAAATGTGGTATTTAACAAATGAGACTATTTAGATGTAAAAAAGTCCTCTCCCAAAACAAATGGAAGGGGACTTTATCACCTAACAAAAAACAAATTACTATTTT
>JBHEKZ010000214.1:0-6369 GCA_041859025.1 Melioribacteraceae bacterium
AAGATGGAAGCGAGGGATCTTTACAAGTTTCTACATCAGGCTGCAATGGGAAGCGAACACGCAGTGAAAGATACCAATGCTGTAAAAACATGGATGGAGAGAGAAGTTGCTGGATTGGACACAACAATTCAAAACGAATTCATGGAGCCGCATTCTCCCGACGGAAGATTAGCGAGAGTAAACCTTAGACCATATATAAAGAAAGGAAAAGCCCCCGCTTCACTTTTAAAAGCATTTGTTGTTACCGCTAATAAATATCCCGGCTCTAAAGAAAAATTAATTAAGTATCTAAAGACCGCAAAGGAAATGATTGCCCGCAAAGAAATTCCGCTTGAAGAAAATATATTTAATTCATTAACGGAAGAACTTTCCAAAAGCGGATACCCGGCAATTCATCATTCTGTTGCTTACGAGCAGATATACAAACCGGCTTACCGAGTGATAGACACTAAATATCTGGAACCGGAAAAATAAATTTACTTTTTGCACTTACCCATTTACTGCTTCCCCCCTATATTTGCGCATAACATTTTAGAAAGGCTCAAATGAAGTGTTTCATTTCCAACTTAATGAAAAAGCAAAGCGCTTATTTACTAATTATCGTTTTGCTGTTTTCATCTCTTCTGTCGGCACAAACAGTAAAGCTAAAAATCATTCAAAGTACCGATGAACATGGCGCGATATTTCCATACGACTTTACAGACCAGAGAGATATAAATAATTCTCTTGCACAAGTTTACTCTTACATAAAAGAGGAGCGCGCGAAGAAAGATCAAGAAGTAATGCTGTTTAGCGGCGGAGATATTTTGCAGGGAACACCCGCGGTATATTATTACAATTATGAAAAGACAAATGTGCCTCACCTTTGGGCCGAGATGATGAACTATATGAAGTACGATGCGGGCGCAGTGGGCAATCACGATATTGAAACGGGGCATCCCGTTTATGACCGCTTTAATAAACAAATTAAGTTTCCCTGGCTTGCAGCAAACGCAATAAATAGTAAAACGGGAAAGCCCTACTTCAAACCGTATGCTGTATTTAATAAAAAGGGAATTAAGATTGCAGTGCTTGGTTTAATTACTCCTCACATTCCATCTTGGCTTCCTGAAAAAATATGGAAAGGAATAGAATGGGATGATATGATCAAATCTGCAGAGAAGTGGCTTCAAATAATTAAGCAAAAGGAAAAGCCCGATTTGGTAATCGGCTTATTCCACAGCGGAGTTGATTATGCTTACGGAAATCAGAAAGCGGATGAAGATAAAAATGAAAATGCATCTAAGCTGGTTGCCCAGCGGGTTCCCGGTTTTGATATTGTTTTTGTAGGCCACGATCACAAAGGATGGAATTATAAAGAGAAAAACTCCATCGGCGGCAATGTTCAAATATTAGGCGCTACAAGTTCCGCTAGGGACGTATCGGTTGCCAACTGCGTTTTAACTTTCGATAAAGAAACAAAAACCTGGAAAAAGGAAATAACGGGTGAGATTGTTGAATCGAAAAACTTTAAGCCCGACCCGGAATTCATGAATAAATTCGCGAAGCAATATGAAGAGATTAAGAAATATGTTTCCCGTCCGATTGGAAGTTTAACAGAAACTCTTTACGCGCGACAAGCTATTTTTGGTCCGGCTGCATTTGCAGACTTTGTAAACAAAATACAGCTTGAACTTACCGGCGCACAGATTTCTTTTACAGCTCCGCTTTCCATGAATGCGAAAATTGACAAAGGAGAAGTATTTACTGGAACGATGTTTAAACTTTACCGCTACGAAAATCTTCTTTACACGATGGAGCTAAGCGGCAAAGAAGTTAAAAACTATCTTGAATTTTCTTACAAACTCTGGTACAATGAGATGAAAAACAGCGATGATCACTTGCTGGATTTTGATACCGAAGCAGATGGCAAGATAATTTATGATAAGCGCAACAGCGCACCGCTTCTGAGAAATCAGTATTACAATTTCGACTGCGCTGCCGGTATTAATTATACCGTTGATGTAAGCAAGCCGATTGGTGAGCGTGTTACAATTATTTCAATGGCAGATGGAAACAAGTTTGATCTGAATAAGAAATACAAGGTGGCCGTTAATTCCTACCGGGGCAACGGGGGCGGCGGACATTTGGTTAGCGGCGCCGGAATTCCTAAAGAAGAATTATCCAAAAGAGTTATTACATCAACAGAAAAAGATTTGCGCTTTTATATTATGAAGTGGATAGAAAAGAATAAAACGGTTACTCCAAAAACTCTAGATAACTGGAAAGTTGTTCCGGAAGACTGGTGGACAAAAGGAAAAGAGAAGGATTACAAAATTATGTTTGGTAATTAGTTGGTTTGCAGAGACGCGCCATGCCTGTCACGTATTTTTACGGGGGCGCGTCTCTACTGTTAGACTTTATTTCATCTTCGGCATATCGCGCACTACTGCTTTTGTTTTAATTTCACCGGCTTTTTTCAAAACTAGTTTAAGGTCGTAATTTTCTCCAATCTTAACATCTTTTGTTAAACCGATAAGCATTATGTGCAGATCGCGGGGCTTGAACATAACGGCAGATTTTGCCGGAACCGCAACGTTTTTCACTGCGCGCATTCCCATCATATCGTTTTCTTTTTTAAATGTCTCGTGAAGTTCTACAACTTCCGAATGAGCAAACTTAACAGCTACTAATGTATCCGGCTTATCTCCATCATTTACAAGCTGGAAAAAGAATGCAGAGTTTGCACCTTGTGCCGCTGGGCGAAGCCACGGATCGTTTACGCTAATTGCCGCTTTCTTATTAGAAGTCTGTCCCAATACTATTCCGGCTACAAAAAGTATAAAAACTATTTTTTTCATTTTGATCTCAAATGGTGTTGTTAATCGAGTGATTTAATGTCATTTAAAATTTCCTCTACGTTTATTCCGCTTCCTTTGTAGTTCTTGCGGATTTTTCCCTCTTCATCCATCAATTGAATTCGATCTGTGTGGGTGTAATAATAAATTTTTCTTCCATCTTTAAATACGGTTGAATCACTTACAACAGCAAGAATTCCAATTCGGTTCATTAACGAATCAACAATCGTCTTTTCTCCGGTAAGAAAGGTCCAGTTGCTTAAATCAAGATTACGAACTTCCGCAAACTTGCGCAGCGTTTCCGGCTTGTCTTGAAGCGGGTCGAAACTAATTGAAACGAATTCAACATTTTTGATTTTAGCTTCTCTAACTTTTTCTTGTATCATTCTCATGTTGTTGGTAGTAAGGGGACAAATATCGGGACAATTTGTAAAAATGTAGCCCACTACAGTTAGCTTTCCTTTTGCTAGTTTAGGAAACTCGCGAGCGGTATTTGTTTGGTCCACAAGTGAAAACTTGCTATTGCTTAAATCATCAATCACTTCAAATTTTTCCGAGCATCCCAACAATAGCAAGATAAGCACTGTAAATGTTAAACTGCTTTTCACTTTTAATTTGTTAATTTTGGCGGCCATAAAATCATCTTAATTGATTGCTTAAAATTACTAATAGTGTTGCTTAATGGATATTAGATGAAAATCACACAGAAAACGCTTCTTATAATTCTTATTTCTTGTTCCCTTTTTGCTCAAGAGCGGATACGGATTGCGAGCTATAATGTAAAACAATATCCGGCAAACAATACACATGGTACCGATATTAACAAGGTTCTTAAGGCTGTGAAACCGACTATACTTTTAACCGTTGAATTGGATGGAAAAGATGCGGTACAGCAGATGCTTACAAATACATTGGGATCGGGTTACAAAGCTTCTACTGAAGTAAGCATAACCTGGGGAACCGGAAACGAATGCGCTGTTTTTTATTTGGATTCTGTTGTAACATACTTGGGCTCCAGCATGATCTCTGCGGATACGCGTCCGATTGGTGAATTTAAATTTGTCACCAAATCAACCAAAGATACTTTCTATGTTTTTGGTGTTCACTTAAAAGCTTATCCGGAAGAAACCGCGCGTAGATTAAACACTGTAAATTCTTTACGCAATAGAACTATAAAATTAAAACCGACTGATAACTATATGGTTGTCGGCGACTTTAATATTTTCACTTCTACAGAGCCGGGATTTCAAAGACTGCTGGATCAAACATCGTCAGGGTATTTTGTTGATATGCTTAACATAAATGGAAGCTGGAACAGTAATCAAGCCTTTTCATATGCATGTTCTTATTCTCCAAGCTCCCTCAAAACTAGGCTGGATATGATTCTTGTTTCACCAACTTTGCTAAACGGAACCGGTATGGAATATTCATCTGGCTCATTCAAAATTTTTGGCAACGATGATGGTAAGCATTTTGGGACTTCAATCACAAATACCGCTAGGGGAACAAATTATTGGTTAGAGCAAGATGCTTCGCTTGGAAATTCATTGATAAATGCTTCGGACCATTTGCCGGTGTTTGCAGAGTTTCTATTAAGCTCTAAAACCGAAATAAAAAAAGAGCAAAAATTGCCGACCGATTTTGAGCTATCACAGAATTATCCAAATCCCTTTAATCCGGAAACAACTATTAAATATAGCTTACCCGCAGCGGGCTATGTAACTCTTAAAATTTACGATTTGCTTGGCAGAGAGGTCTCAACTCCGATAAATGAATTTATGCAAGGGGGAGAACATAATATTAAACTTTCGACTGTCAGCCCCCGGCTTTCATCCGGCGTTTATTTTTATCAGTTAAAAGTTGGTAACTTTGCAGCGACAAAGAAAATGGCGGTATTAAAATAGAATGAGCATTTTTCTTCCGGGACAAAAAAGACAATTCAACTTTCTGATAAAGAACTATACGGAAAAGCCAAGCACAATTTTAGTTGTCGGTTCTTCCAGCGAGCAGCTTGCAGTATTGCTATCAACTAAGTTCAAAGCGCCGGTGGATTTAATTGTAGAAGATTACGAGTCGTTATTGAATTCCAAGCTTGTCCTAAGCGGTGAAGAAAGCATCACGGTTAGAATGATGAATTTCGACGCTACTGACTTTGCCAACGAACATTTCGATTTGATTTATGCGCAAGCATCTATCTCGCTTACAAACAGAAACAAAATTATTAAGGAGCTTAAAAGAATCTTAAAGCCGGGCGGTTATCTTTCTGTTGGAGAAATAGTTTCACTTAAAAAAGAATATCCGGCTTTCATAAGAGACTTATTCGATTCTTCAGATCTGCTCCCGCTGTTTGTAGATGAAATTGAAAAATATTATCTGGAAAGAAAATTTTCTGTAGTTGCGAAAACCAGTTTGTCGGATACACTAAAAGATTTTTACTTGGAAAGCGCGCAGCAGCTAAGAATTGCAGAGCCCGGATTAAGCGATAAAGAAAAGAGTTATTACAAAAAAGTGGTTAATAAAATCAGTCACGATTCCAATGTCTATCTAAAGCTTGGCGGTGATAAATTTATAGGACTGGAAACACTACTATTAAAGAAGGGTGATCTTTGAAAAAGGGAGACATATTAGATTTAGAAATATCGGGCTACGCATTTGAAGGAAAAGGAATTGCAAAGATCATCAAGGAAGTTCATTCGGCAGACGAAGATCCAAAGAAGTTTGTTGTATTTGTAGAAGGCACATATCCCGGCGATGTAATTACAGCCGAAGTTAGAAAGATTAGGAAGTCATATGCAGAAGCTAGGTTAAGAAACTTAAACACCGCTTCACCCTTGAGAACAGACGCTGCTTGTAAACATTTTGGTACTTGCGGCGGATGCAAATCACAAAACCTCTTTTACGAAAACCAGAAAAATTTTAAGCAAGAACAAGTAAAAGATATATTTGAACGATTGGGAGGTTTAAAGAATTTTGAAATGCTTCCGATTGTTGGCGCCGAGAAAATTTATTACTATCGTAACAAGCTTGAATATTCTTTTGCAGATAAGCGCTGGCTTTCGGAAAACGAAATCAGCTCGATGCAGGAAATTGAAGACAGAAATTTTGCACTCGGCTTTCATATACCGGGCATGTATGACAAAGTATTAAATATTGAGAAGTGTCATTTGCAGTCGGACGAAAGCAATCAGATTTTGAATCTTACAAGAAAGTTTTTTAAAGAAAGAAACGCTTCCATCTACTCGACAAAAACTCACGAAGGATTTCTTAGGAATCTTGTAATCAAACAAGCATCCAACACAACCGATTTGATGGTGAACTTAGTCGTTTCGGAAGAGAACGATGAATTGCTTCAAGAATACAAAGAGACTCTGCTGAAAGAGATTCCTTCAATCACTACAATAATTTTTAACATCAGCAAAAAGAAAGCAAGTATCGCGATTGGAGATTACGAAATAGTTTCTCACGGAGAAGGATTTATAATTGATAAAATTGGAAAAAGTAAATATAGAATTAGCGCAAATTCCTTCTTCCA
>JBHEKZ010000330.1:0-4452 GCA_041859025.1 Melioribacteraceae bacterium
TTTCCGGAATACTGGCAATATTATATTTAGTTGCGCTTCTTTATATGAAATACCATCTTAACGGAATTTCAACCAGAGAATTTCGATTCGATTATATTGGAAATGTGTTAAATATCCTTACCACTTTAGTTTTAGCAATAGGAATAATCATCACTTTCTTTATTAAAAAACTTTTTGATGCCAAGAAAATACTTTTTATAAACACTGTTCTAGTTTTATCTCTTATTCTTCTTTTAGCTGTTTGGTTAATTGCCAAGCTCAATTATTTGCAGACCGAGCAATTAGTATTCAATTTTCCTTTAAGAAAAGTTTATATGGGTGCATCCTATATACTCAGTTATTTTGCGCATTTCTATATCCTAAATTATTTATGGGGTTGGATTCTTAAAAGTGATTCACTATTGGAATTGAGAACTTTAATAAGGTCAGTGGTTGGAATTGCAATACTATTAATTTTCAGTTTAATATTTGTATGGAATGTACGAGCCTTTTCTCAGTCTAGAATTCAAAATCAAACTTTCCAGTATGGCTGCATTCCAGGTGCTGCAGTTTACAGCAAAGGAAATCCAAGCCCAATTTTTGAAGGAAGGATAAGGAAGGCTCTTGAACTTTACAGAAAAGGGAATATCAAAAAAATTATTCTTACCGGAGGCAGAGCTCCGGGCGAAATGACCGAAGCTGAAGCAGCTAAAAAGTACTTAATAAATCTGGGTGTTGCTAAAAAAAATATAGTCATTGAGAATAGATCTTCCACTACTACTGAACAGATCCAGTATTTAAGAAAAAGCTTCAACTCACAAACTTCTTCAGATTCTGTTTTAATAGTTTCAGACGGATTCCATCTATCAAGAATTACTCAATTAGCAAAATTTTTCCGAGTAAATTCTTTAGGAGTTTCGTCGGATTATTCATTATCATTCGAAAAAACGATCTTTTACAGAACAAGAGAAAGCATTGCGTTGCTTTTATTCTGGCTATTCGCAATCTAACAAGAAATTTGAAGTTTATTTGTTCCCTAGGTTCGTTTTACTTAATTTTTGACCCGAAAATAGAAGAAAAGTGTTTTTTGAAATCACTCTTAATATACTTGCAGCTAAAACCTTGGAATAATGAAGACAAATAGACGAATACTGAGAGAAAAAGTACTTCAAGTTCTTTACGCATATGAGCTTAATGGAGACGGATTAACTATTCTGATGAATGGAATATTAGCAGATATTACAAACCAAGCCGACTTAGAATTTGCCAAGCAACTCGTTAATAAAGTAGTAGCCAACAAAAAAACCTTAGAAGTGGAAATCCATTCGAAAGTAGCCAACTGGGAAATGGATAGAATTGCTTTAATCGATAAACTTCTTTTACAAATCGGTATAACAGAACTACGATATTTCCCGGATATTCCCCCAAAAGTATCTATAAATGAAGTAATTGAAATTGCTAAAGATTACTCAACTTCTAACAGCGGTAAGTTTATTAATGGAATTCTCGATGCAATTCTTTCCGAATTAAAAGAGAGTGGTAACCTTAACAAAACCGGCAGAGGCTTGATTGGGGAATCTTTACCCAAAAAAAATATCGAAGATTAAAGAACTGGAAAAGTTCAAAGTCTTTATTTGGACTCTCTTTGACTTTGCAAACACATCTTATTCAATCGTTGTTGTAACATTTCTATACGCTGTCTATTTTAAGCAAACTGTGGTTGGTGGAGAGCCGATCGGCGATTTCTACTGGAGTATTGGTACCAGCCTTTCGATGCTTATAACAGCATTTATTTCTCCAATACTTGGTGCTGTGGCCGATCATTCAGTTGGGAAAAAACGATTTCTATTACTGTTTACTTTGCTTTGCATTGTCTCTACAGCGATGCTGTATTTTGTTGAAGCTGGAGATATACTATTCGGAATAATTTTATTTGTTCTAGCAAATGTTGGATTTGAAGCCGGCTTAGTTTTTTACGATTCCTTTCTTCCGGAAATAACTGCTCCAAAGAATTTCGGTCGCGTTAGTGGTTACGGATTTGCAATGGGTTACCTTGGTTCTTTAACAACGCTGGCGCTTGTTTTCCCATTCATCTCTAAAGATATGATAAAAGAGACATTTCCAATTGCCGCTATAATCTTCTTAGTTTTCAGCCTACCTCTTTTCTTCTTCCTAAAAGATACTCGCAAAAAAAGAGGATCGGATGAATCCTTTTTAATGATCGGATTATCCAGAGTATTTAATACAATTACAAATCTTAAGAACTATAAAAACCTCTCATTATTTCTTCTCTCGTTTTTTATTTATATAGAAGGAGTAAACACAGTAATATTTTTCTCCGGCAATTACGCTACTACAACCCTTCACTTTTCACTAACACAACTGATAGTCTTTTTCATTATTGTTCAGTCAACTGCAATCATAGGCTCGCTTCTATTTGGTTTTATTGCGGATTCATATGGACAGAAGAAATCACTTGTAATTTCTCTTTATGTGTGGATACTAACTATTTTATTTGCCTATCTAACCAGTGATCAAAATGGGTTTTTGACTAAGTTTTTGGCAGAAATTTTTAATACCGGCATTGTAGATGTTGAGAAGAACAGTTTCTATGTAGTGGGCTTATTGGCCGGAAGTGTAATGGGGGCTACTCAATCAACAAGCAGAAGTTTGATGTCAAAGTTAACTCCTTTCGATAAGAAAACTGAGTTTTTTGGTTTTTATTCTTTTTTTGGAAAAAGCTCCGCAATTATTGGTCCGCTTGTATTTGGTTATGTCAGTTTTATAACCGGGACCCAAAGGTTAGCAATTCTAACGATCGGGATATTTTTTATCCTTGGAATTGCCGTCTTAAGATTGGTAAAGGATAACTAAAGTTTCTTGTTTGAACTTGGAGAATATTTAAGAGTTGCACCTATTAATAGAATACTTATCACCAGCCAGATTATGCTAACAACAATTTGATCCACTCCTAAATCTCCCGCAAGAATTGAAGCATCGCTGGTAAATTCGCTGCTTAGCATATCTTCTTTCAAATCAATCAATACATATATTGCGCTAACAAGAGAAAGCGATTTTACAATTATTTTTACCAGAAGTATTTTACTGAAAAATCCGGATGCTATTAAGATTGCAATCGTTATTAATCCAATTACGATAAATTCTATGGTAGGTAAGCTGATAACAAGAATCAGAAGAAGAACTGCTGCAACAGAAAAGTAAACATACTTGCGTACATTTTTAATTTCTGAAACGAAATAGAGAAGGAGTCCGAAAAACAAACTGCCTAAATATCCGGAACTGGCAATAAAAATATCATTGCCTCCAGTAGCCGTAATTTTACCACCGAGATCCAACCCAACTGAAATCTCTGAGATGCTTCCTCCCGATATTAATATCGCAAGTGCGTGGGAAGCTTCATGCATAAACACAACAAATAGTTTTATAGGAAATACAAACAAAGTGTCCCATAACAAAAAAGATATGGCAACAATCAAGATTACAAGTCCAAATTCTGCAGCTTTCGAATTATTTTTAGGTCTCTCTTTCATACTTGCCAATTAGATGTACCAAAATAAATAATTATCTTGAATTAGAATTCCACATGGTTTAATTTTGTTTTACGCGGGCGTAACTCAGTGGTAGAGTGTTAGCTTCCCAAGCTGAAAGTCGCGGGTTCAAGTCCCGTCGCCCGCTCAAATAGTGATAAAAAGTTTTCAAAAAAGTTTTGCTTTGCTTGTATCTTAACTGCAAAAATTCTATAATTGAGCCGCAAAAATTTGGTCTTTAGTTACTGGGAGTTTAGCTCAGCTGGTTCAGAGCATCTGCCTTACAAGCAGAGGGTCATTGGTTCGAATCCATTAACTCCCACGATAAAACCCCACATTCAATTTGAATTTGGGGTTTTGTGTTTTAAAATACTCCCATCACTCCCTCTGATTCGAAAAAAATCTTTAAGGACTTTTAAGAACTTTATTAAGAACTTTTCTGATAGATTCCCGGAGAATAAAAATGGAATCTACAAATCAGTTTTATTTATTTAAAACAAAGAACTCCCCATATTATCAAATAGCCTATTGGAAAAACGGGAAACAAACTTCCAAGAGTACAAAGGCTAAAATGAAAACCGATGCTTTGAAATTCTTGACTGAATTCAAGGAAAAGAATAATCGTAAAAAATTCGTTCCTAAAACACTTTATGAATTTGAAAAGGAATTTCTTTCTTGGTGCTCCAATACCCACTCACAAACTACATTAACCGGGCCGTAAAGCTTTCTTTTAGAAAACTGAAAGAATTTATAGGAAAGGATAAAGTAGCATTAGTCTTAGGAGATAATATTTTTTTTGTAAATAATATTTAAGCGCTATATTTGCAGTCCCAAAATAACAAGATATACTTGTTTTTTGAAGGGAGATTAGCTCAGCTGGTTCAGAGCATCTGCCTTACAAGCAGAGGGTCACTGGTTCGAACCC
>JBHEKZ010000219.1:0-4712 GCA_041859025.1 Melioribacteraceae bacterium
ACTTTTTTAGTTGTAGGCGAAACAATCTTATCGGTCAGGATAGCAATCTGCTTTCCGCTTGCTTGAGCGCTATTTAATGCAGAAATAATATCGGAGTCAACTGAACTCCATGACGCAGCATTCCTTCCGGCAAAAGGCTCGCTCATTCTTTCGGGATCGTACAATCCCAATATACTTGCCTGACCTTTTGAGCAAATCTTACCTTGATTTGTCGGATGATCGGGGTTACCGTCTATCTTTATCGGTCGTCCCTCTCTAGTCTTAACAAGAACACCGCACGCTTGCGAACATCCGGGACAAGTGGAAGCATACAAGTTTGCTTTTCCCGGTAAAATTTCTTCCGGACGTTTGTTATAAGGAATAATCTCTCCCTTATCTCTGTAATCCGAGCAAGCAGTAGCTGCAAATGCGGCAGATGCTGTAAGAGCGGCTAAAAATTTTCTGCGGGAAAGTCCCGATAGTTGTGAAGGATTGAAATCGTCAGTAACACCTTCATTAAACTCATTTACTTTGGCTTCAAACACAGCCGGATCGTCGTAATACTCTTTTAGACTTTTCCAAAAATCTTTTTTATTGTATTCGGAAGAACTCATTTTTAAACCTTACTCGTTCTTTTAACAGCTTCTGGATGAATTTTAATTGACACTTTTTTATTTGATAAGTTTGCAACTTTCTTAACTCTCTTCGATACTTTGCTGCCTGTAAATGCTAACCCCAGCGCGCTTAGTCCAATCATACTGAAAAATGTTTTTCTGTTTAGTTTATTCATCATCTTCTCCTATCTATGGCAAGCGGAACAGTATTCTGGACCATTCTTAACTTGTTTTAGGTATGGAATGTTTTCGTGAGGTTTACGATGGCAGTCCAAACATGCAGTCATTGTAAATCCTTTTGCCTGCGCGACAACTTCCATCTCTTTAACATCACCGTGACAGCTTATGCAGTCAATTCCCTTGTTCACATGAACACTGTGGTTGAAATATGCATAGTCCGGAACCTTGTGAATCCTCTTCCAAGGAATAGGCTTTCCTGTTTCATAATATTGAGTCAATTTGATGATCTCCGGACGGTCTTTTCGCGCAAGTGTATGGCAGTTCATACAAACATTTACAGATGGAATTGTTGCATGTCTAACTTTTTCAACTCCAATGTGGCAGTATTTACAATCTATTGCCATCTGTCCCGCGTGCAGTTTATGAGAAAACTTAATCGGCTGTTCAGGCGAATAACCAATTCCGTCTCTTTCGGCACGGGCAATGTAAAATGTAAGTATGAATGATATTACAATAACGAAAAGAGTTAAAGGTAAACGAATCTTTAGAGCGTAATCCAGCACCGTTCTCTTCATTTAGGACCTGTAAAAGAGTAAAAATTATTAACAGAATTATTTTTATTTGGAACTGACAATGTACTTTTAGTCAGTTTTCTTTGTAAAAGACAAGATATATAATTTTTTGAATTACATAACCAAAATAAGAAATGAATTTCAAAAACCAAAAATTTTTTCTTTTAGTTAGAACATTGATATCTCTTTTAAAATCATAATTGCATTTATCAAAATTGCGAAAGATACTATGGGGTAAGTAAGGCAATTTATGAGTACTTATGAATTTGGATTTAGTAAAATCAACTTATTCTATTAGATAATTTATTTTGTACGCTCTACAACAAACAGAGCTAAATCTTCTAATGCTGATTTGTATTCGGAGTTTTCGAAAATGGAAAGATTTTGTATTGCCTTGCTTGAATACTCTTTTGCTACTTTATCAGCGTATTCAATTCCCCCATTCTTTTTTACAAACTCAATAACATAGTTAACATCAATTTTACTTTCACTTTGCTTCATGGTTTTAATAACACTTTTTGCGTCATCCGGAGAAGAGTTCTTTAACGCGTAGATTAAAGGCAATGTTATTTTCTTCTCTTTGATATCCCCGCCAAGCGGTTTACCCAGCAAAGTTTTACTGCCTACTAAATCCAAAATGTCATCTCTTATTTGGAAAGCAATTCCTAAATTCTCCCCATACTCTTTCATCGCGTTAATTTTATTTTCGTCGGCAGTAGCGGCCCTTGCCCCAACTTCGCAGCAAGTGGAAAGAAGTGAAGCAGTTTTATCGGAAATTATTCTGAAATATGTTTCTTCATCATTGTTAAGTTTTCGCGTCTTACTTGTCTGAAGCAGTTCCCCTTCGGACATTCTCTTAACAGTATTTGTTATCACCCTAAGAAAATCGAAATCTGTACCGTCGACTGCCAGCATTAATCCGCGAGCGAGTAAATAATCGCCCATTAATACCGCAATCTTATTTTTCCAAACTGCATTAATCGATGGAAAACTTCTGCGTGTTTCCGCACTGTCAACAACATCATCATGTACTAAGGTTGCGGTGTGCAGGAGTTCTACAAGTATAGCGCCTCTGTAACTTCGCTCGCTAACTCCTCCGGCAATTTTGCTTGAGAGCAAAACAAGCAAAGGGCGGACTTTCTTCCCTTTTTGCTTTAGAATATAGCGTGTAATTAAATCTACAATAGCGACTTTGGATTTGAGCGAATGTTTAAACTGCTCATTGAAGTGTTTTAAGTCTTCATCTATTAGATGAGAAATGTCAGAAATATTTCTTTTAGGCACTCTTCTTCTGGAATATTTTCGAAACGAAAATACTTATTTCATATAAGATTACCAAAGGTACTGCAAGTAAGAGTTGCGAAACCGGATCGGTTCCGGGCGTAAGAAAAGCAGCAAGTACCATAATAACTACAATGGAATGTCTGCGGTATTTTCTCATCAGTTTTGGCGTTAAAATACCAATTGATGAAAGAAAGAAGGAAAGCATCGGCAGTTCAAAGACTAATCCGGCGCCCAGCATTATGCTTAGTATTATTGATAAATATTCATCAACAGAAAAATTGTTCTCTATCGTAGGAGATCCAAACTGAGCGGCAAATTGTAAGGTTAGCGGAAGCATAACAAAATAAGCGAATGTAATTCCGCACAAAAAGCAAAAAGTTGTGAATAGAACAATCCACTTTATGTATTTCTTTTCTTTTTGCTTTAAAGCCGGAGCTATAAACTTCCAGAGCTGATAAACAACATTCGGGAAACTGAAAATTAAGCCAAGCATTATGGCAACTTGAAAATATAGGAATAGCTGGCCGAACGGACGAAGATTCTATAGCTTTAATCCGGAGGTTTTAGCCGGAAGTAAAAGAATGTGTTCAATAAAAAAGTCTATGAATATCCATGCTACGATAGTTCCAACTACTACACCGCCAAGAGCATAGATTATTCTCCATCTCAATTCTTCGAGATGATCGAGGAAGGTCATTTCTTTCTCTTCCTCGACCTCTTCTCCTATCAATTTCCTTTCGTCACTCACGTTATTATGCTAATTCCGGATAAAGTGGAAAACCGAAACAAAGCTGCGCTACTTCTTTTTTGATGTTTGCCAGTTCTGTTTCATTCTCAATATTCTTAATTGCTCTGTCAATGAAAGATGCAATTTGTTTCATTTCATTTTCTTTCATTCCTCGAGTGGTAACTGCCGGTGTGCCAATTCTAATACCGCTTGTAACAAAAGGACTCTTGGTATCGAATGGAATCATGTTCTTGTTAACAGTAATTCCGGCAGCGCCGAGAGCGTTTTCTACTTTCTTGCCGCTTAAATCTTTGCTTGTTAAATCTACCAGCATCAAATGGTTATCTGTGCCTCCGGAAACAATATCGTAACCAAGAGACATCATTTCAGAAGAAAGAGTTTTGGAGTTCTTAATAATTTGTTTAGCGTAAACAGCAAAATCATCAGAAAGCGCTTCACCAAATGCTACAGCTTTTGCCATAATAATATGCATCAATGGTCCGCCTTGAATTCCGGGCATAACCATGCCGTCAAGAATTTCGCTCATTAGTTTTAAGCGGTCGCCTTTCAATGTTTTGACACCGAATGGATTCTCACGATCTTTTCCCATAAGGATAATACCGCCGCGAGGCCCGCGAAGTGTTTTATGTGTTGTTGATGTAACAACATCGCAGTAAGGCAATGGATTGTTTAACAATCCCTTTGCAATTAATCCTGCCGGATGAGCCATATCCATCATTAACAATGCACCTACTTTATCAGCAATCTCTCGGAATTTTGCATAATCCCAATCACGTGAATATGCGCTGGCGCCCATCACAATCAACTTTGGTTTTTCTTTCTTTGCTAAGTCTTCAACTATGTTATAGTCTAAAAGTTTGGTTTCTTTGTTCAAAGAATAACCTACGGAACGGTAAATCTGTCCGCTGAAATTAACATGCGAGCCATGTGTTAAATGTCCGCCATGATCAAGGCTCAAACCTAAAATTGTATCTCCGGGTTTTAACATGGACATATAGACAGCCATATTTGCTTGCGAACCGGAATGAGGCTGAACATTAACATACCCAGCACCAAACAATTTTCTTAGGCGATCACGTGCGATATCTTCGGCCATATCAACATATTCACATCCGCCGTAATATCTTTTACCCGGATAGCCTTCTGCGTATTTATTGGTTAACACAGAACCGGCTGCTGCTAATACAGACATTGAAACGAAATTTTCCGATGCTATTAATTCAAGGTGAGATTCTTGTCTCTGAAGTTCTAACTGAGCAACTTTTAGAACTTCTTGATCTTTTTCTAAATGATTTGACATAACAATTCTATTTTTTGTTGTGGGTTCAAGGTAAG
>JBHEKZ010000468.1:0-4111 GCA_041859025.1 Melioribacteraceae bacterium
AAAATAGGAGATTTCATGGAGGGTGTTTCACTTTTCCCCTTTGTTGATTATTGGTGGTTTTATTTAGGATTTACAGTTTTTGTGTTGTCAATGCTTGCTTTGGATTTGGGTGTTTTTCACCGGGATGCTCACGAAGTAACATTCAAGGAATCTTTAACTTGGAGTATCGTGTGGATTTCGCTTGCGCTTATCTTCAACTTTCTATTCTATAAATATGCCGGCTGGAAGTTTGAAAACGATCCGCGCCTTTTAGCAATCCCCGGTTTCGATTCCGCCGCCGCAGCCAAGCAAGTCGGGTTGGAGTTTCTTACCGGATTTATTGTTGAAAAGACTTTAGCGGTAGATAATATTTTTGTTTTTGTTGTTGTCTTCAGTTTCTTCGCAGTTCCGCTCAAATATCAGCACAGAGTTTTGTTTTTCGGAATTCTTGGCGCGCTGATCTTCCGGATAATTTTCATCGCTATGGGATCAATCCTTCTTCAGTATCAATGGATTGTAATTTTCTTTGGTGTGTTTCTAATTCTAACCGGTTTTAAAATAATTTTTGCGCCGGAGAAACCTATGGATCCGGAAAAAAATCCGGTTATAAAATTATTCAGAAAGTTTTTCCCGGTTACTCCTAAAATCGAAGGACAAAAATTTTTCCTTCGCAAAGAGAATGTTCTCTATGCAACACCATTAATGGTCGCGCTTCTCTTCATTGAAGTGTCGGACATAATTTTTGCGGTTGATTCGGTTCCGGCAATATTTGCTATTACAAAAGAACCTCTTATAGTTTTTACATCAAACATTTTTGCAATACTCGGTTTGCGTGCGCTATACTTTATGCTTGCCGGCATTGTAAATAAATTTCGCTACTTAAAATATGGATTGGGAATTGTGCTTGTGTTTGTTGGGCTAAAGATGGCTTGGTTAAACGAAGCCTTCGGCGGCAAGTTTCCAATTTCATGGTCATTAATAATTATACTCGGAATAATTACTATTTCAATTCTTTATTCACTTCTAAAAACAAAAACTGAAAAGAAGGCTTAATAATGTTCTTTGCGGAGAGTCTTAGATTCTCCGCATATATTTCTATGTTTTGTGTTGACATTCCCGCAAATGATTTTTAGGTTCTACCCCGTTATCTGAAAATTTCTTCCACAATTTAATCGGGTCTAAAAATGAGTAGTCAACTCTGGACAAGAAAACCAGTAGAACATTTTGAAGCTGAAATGAAGGAAAGCAAACTAAGCCGTGTACTTGGTAAGTTTGGTTTAACTTCTCTTGGTGTTGGGGCTATTATTGGCGCCGGTATATTTGTTATGACAGGCGTTGGTGCAAAGGAATATGCCGGACCGGCTTTAGCTCTTTCTTTTATAGTAGCGGGAATTGGATGTACGTTTGCTGCACTGTGCTATGCGGAGTTTGCTTCGTTTCTTCCAGTTGAAGGATCGGCTTATGCATACTCGTATGCAACAATTGGCGAATTGTTCGCTTGGATAATTGGATGGGATTTAATATTAGAATATGGTATGGCGGCATCGGCGGTTGCTGTTGGGTGGTCGGGCTATCTAAATAAATTTCTCCATCTCTTCGATGTTAAACTCCCTATATGGATAATGAATGATCCTTTTACAGCGAAGGAAGCTATTGCTGATGCGACTCAAAAAGGAACTCTTACTACTTTAGCTAATCAATACTCAGATCTAAGCATGCCGACAATTTTGGGTTTCGATTTTGCTTGGAACGTACCGGCGTTTTTAATCATTTGGATTTTGACAGCCATTCTTATTAGAGGAATAAAGCAAGCCGCCAATACGAACAACATAATGGTTGTCTTAAAAGTGAGCGTAGTGTTTTTTATTATAATTCTCGGAGCGCAGTATATAAATGTAGATAACTGGAGTCCGTTCATTCCGGAAAGAGGCACTTATACTGACGCGCTAGGTAATTCACATAATGCTTATGGATGGGTTGGTATTGTTGCAGGGGCGGCGTATATATTCTTTGCCTACATAGGATTTGATACTGTATCAACTCATGCCGGCGAGGCCAAGAATCCGCAAAAAGATGTTCCGTTCGGAATTATTGTTTCATTAATCGTCTGTACCATTCTTTACATTCTTGTTGCTCTGGTCTTAACTGGAATGGTAAACTATAAAGACATTGATATCACCGCGCCTATTGCGGCTGCATTCGGTTCTGTCGGATTGAAATATGCCGTGTTCATTATTTCAGTTGCCGCTATTGCCGGATTAACTTCGGTAACAATTGTTATGCTTCTCGGTCAGTCAAGAATTTTTTACGCAATATCAAAAGACGGATTACTTCCAAAGAAAACTTTTGGCGAACTGCATCCGAAATTTCATACACCCTGGAAATCGAATTTATGGATTGGAGGGATTGTTTCATTCATTGCTTCATTCACACCAATCGATTCAATTTCTAAAATGGTGAATATCGGAACCCTCTTGGCGTTTGTTATAGTTTGTATAGCTGTTTGGGTAATGCGAAAAAAAGAACCAACACGCTATCGTCCATTTAGAACTCCTGCAATTTGGTTTGTTGCTCCGATGGGTGTTCTCTTTAATCTTGGTATGATGTTAACACTTGAATGGCAAAACTGGGCTCGCCTTGTAGTTTGGCTGTTGATTGGACTAGTTATTTATTTCGCTTATGGAAAAAAGCATAGTGTTATGGCCAAAATTCTGGCAAAAGAAAAAGCTTGATAAGTTTTTCAACAGAGCCCTCTTATTAGGGCTCTGTTATTTTTAAAACCTTCCAAAGTGATACTTCTTAGTAATGGTTGTCGCATCAGCAACAGTGTAATCATCGATGCAGTTCTGGTAAACCCTAATTGTTCTGGACAGTATCAAATCTGAATCGTAATCATAGTTGATCAGCTTTGCCAGCTGAAGTGTTTGAGCTTTGTAAAGATCATAATTGTTGAGTAGATGTAATATAGTGTACGCGGTTTGTTCTTTGGTCGGAGGCGGATCTTCAACAGAAACAAAATTGTTATCACGCATATACTTGTAATTCTCAAGACTAACTATTGAGCACTTATGTTTTCGATTGGCGGAAATTACCGGAACGCCAAGAGACAAAGCTTGCATTGCTACTCGTCCAACGCCAATAACCAGGCCGGCATTTGAAATAACTTCAATAATGTTCTCTTTATAACCCAAAAGCTCTACTGTGTTGGATCCCAACAAGGAGTTAGCTTTTATCGCAATTTTTTTTAGGGTGTTATAACTTTGTCCATCACCGGCAATCTGAATTGAGATGTTTGGTTTATGGTTGTGTATTACGGGCATTGCTTGGGTTAATAGTAGTTGAATGAAAGAGTAATGACCCCGGTCAATTCTGCTTGCGTAAATAATTTTGTTTCTATCGAATTGCATATGATTAAAGTATGTTTTCGGCAGAGGGTTGTGTATCAGTTCCGCTTTGCTTTTTAGTATAGGATATCTTTGAGAGCCAATGTAACTGTTCTTAGAAACAACAATTACTTTACTAAGCAGTCGTTGAATAAATTTAAAGCCGACTTCCTTTCTTAATAGTCCATGAATAGTGGCAACCACCGGTACTCCAGTTAACCAACTTACAACACAACCGGCAATAATAGGAGAATCCTGATGAGCGTGTATTAAATCTATTCTATGCTTTTTAATTGCTTTAACAAGAAAAAACAGTGTGAGCGGGAGAAAAATGTTTTTGAAGTAAATAGGATGGTAGTTTATTTTATTGTGCAGCTCAGAAAGTTTTCGTCCCGGTCTGCAGAAGAGATAAATAGAATTTCCCTGCTTACATAATCGGTTGGATAATTCAAGAACATGATCTTCAGCCCCCCCAATTTCAAACCGTTTAATGAGCATTAAGATTTTCATAGTATTTAGCCCAATGACAATTCAAAATAATGCTTTCGTAATGCAAGTCAAATAAGTTATTTAACATTCGGCTCATGATAAGTTAAAAGAATCCTTAAAGTTATTTGGTGTGATTTAGTTTACCTTATAAATTATGAACCATAGCAATTAGTGCTTTCGAATTACCTAATTCGTAATTTGAAATGGAAATAAAACACTATTGAATAAAGAGCTGGTATTTTTCATGTTCGGTTGAATTG
>JBHEKZ010000478.1:0-10226 GCA_041859025.1 Melioribacteraceae bacterium
TTCCAAATGTCTTCTAATCTGGTTATTTGATCTGCAGTGTCTGCGCATAAATCCTTAATGCTGGAATGGGTTATCTGGTGGTACGAAGTCTCGTAAAGTTCAAGTGCACGTTCGTTAGCTTCAATTATATTGCCGTTAATATCATATAAAATAACAGCATCATAAATGTTCTTAAAAAGTGTTTTGAAGTTATTCTCAGATACAACAAGAGATTGCTCAACAGATTTTTGCTCTGTCATATCAGCTGATACTGCAATGAGTACTTCTTGGCCAAAATAAGTCCCTTTGCTTACAGTAACATGCTTAGGAAAGATTTCTCCATTTTTTCTTAATCCCCAAAATTCGAATGAAGAGGGACCTTTTCCAGAAAAAGTAGCTTCTAAGTATTTGCTAATTTGTTGCAAGTCATTCAAGCCGGGTGCTGAGAGGAACTCCGGAGTATTTCCAATAAACTCCGATCTATTGTAGCCATACATAGTTTCGGCACCTTGATTAACATCAAGGAAACGCCCCATTTGATCTTGAATATAGATAGCATTCTGTACTGAATTGAACAAACCTTTAAAGCTTTCTTCACTGCTTTTTAAGATGTCTTGAAAGTGGCGCGATTCAGTAACATCTGTAGTTACACCTATTCTGGCTTTTATTCCTTTGTAAATAATGCTCTGGGCACGGATATCAACGTAAATTATGGAACCATCTTTCTTTATGTGCCGCCAATCTTTAGTTACGTTTGGCAAATCATCTGCAAGTGCTTTATTAGCAATTCTATCAATTCTGTCCCATTCTTCTCTGGGAGAAATATCTTTTATTGTCATTGTGCGAAATTCTTCTTGCGTATAACCATAGAATCTTTGCGCGGATTCATTAACAGAAATGAAACGGAGCGTCTCTAAATTATAAATAAACATGTGATGGGGATTATCGTGAAATAAGGATCTATAATATGCTTCTTTGGAAACAAGTTCTTTCTCTATGCGTAGTTTCTCGGAAATGTCTCTTTGAATACCAAACAATCCCGTAATTTGATTCTTATCGTTCTTAAAAAGAAAATAATTGCCTTCGATCCAAATTTGTGATCCGTTAATTTTTCTCTCATCTGTAACAATTGTTGTGTGTCCTAATTCTAGGATTTGTTTGCAAACCTCCAAACCTAGCTCAGGATTGTGAATAAAAAAATCAGCCGGTGAGAGTCCAATAATCTCAGACTCCTTTGCTTCGTATTGATCTAAAAAGACTTGGTTAACTCTTGTTACTTTTTGATCATAATAAAACTGATGCAAAGCTAAATCTTTGCTTGTGGATTTTTTCCAATCTAAGGGTTTTGTCATTTCCATCAAGAAAAAGCCATCTAGAGACTGAGTAAAGAAAGCCTCCAGCAAATCGTTGCTTTTGGGAGAAGATTTCTTCTTAGAATTTACGGCGCTTTTTGTTGGTGTTTTTATTTTTATTGTTTTGCCTTTCTTGCTCGATTTCATTTAATCTCTCTTAAGATTCATCAGTAATTGATGCCTCATTGCCAAGGATTTTATTTAGTATTTCTTGCTTAAATTGTTCAGCATCGTCTGTTTTTTTTATTATTCCGTCAAAAACAAAAACTTTTGTAGAAACAGCTTTTACATCTGTAACTATCAAAAAAATTGATGTCTCATCCTCGCTGGCAATTTCACGAATCTTTTGTGTAATAATTCTTTTATCAAGTAATCCAATTTTATCACTAACAACAATATAGCGGGGAGAAAACTTTGTAAAAAAAGAAAGGGCTTCCGTTCCGTTTTTTGCATCTTGTATGATAAATTTATCGCCAAGCAGTTTGTGAAATTGCTCTCTTGCCCTATGATCATTTTCCACGAGAAGTAATCTGGGTGATCCAAAATTATCCTTAAGACCGGCGTCTAAGTTAGATGAATCATTTCTACCAATCATTCTTGCGATAATTCTATTTAACCTCTTTACTGTTTCATTTACTTCTATAGGTTTTAATAAATAATCGCAAATTCCTTTCTCTAAAAGTGAAGCAACCATTCCTTTATCATTCATGGCTGTAATAACTACAACAGGAATATTTTTGTAAAGCGGATTGGATTTAAGCAAGCCAAGCATTTCGTTCCCATCCATAACGGGCATATTTATATCCAGCAATATTAAGTTTGGTGTATCATTTTTTAATATGCTTAAACCCAATTCGCCGTTTTCGGCTTCCAATACAACACAAGCAAAATTCTTCTTGAGAATTGCTTTTAACAAAGTTCTTGCCGCTTCATCGTCTTCTATGATTAAAAACTTTAGCAATTAAAATCCTTTATGCTTGATTAGAATAATTATTCTTTATAGTAAAGCTGAAAGTGCTTCCTTTACCCAATTCACTTTCTGCCCATATATTTCCGCCGTGTATTTTTACAAACTCTTTGCTTAACATCAATCCCAGTCCGGTTCCTTTTTCTTTCGCGGTTCCAAGTGTTGTAAAAGTAATATTACTATCAAGTAATAATTTAATGTTTTCTTCAGTTATTCCAACGCCATTATCCGCAATAGAGATTTTTACATACTCGTCAAATTTTGTTGAATCAACTCGAATTTGACCACCAAGATTTGTAAACTTGATTGCGTTGCTTGTAATATTCAAAATAATCGACTGGAGCATGTTTTCATCTGCATAACAAATCAAGTCGGTTTGCACATTGTTGATCAGTTTAATTTGTTTGCTTAATGCCATTGCGCTTAAAAGTTTGAAAATTTTATCTACTGTTAAATAAAGGTGTGTTTCTTTGGGTTCAAATGCAATTTTCCCGCTTTGAATTCTTGACCATTCCAGAAGATTATTTAACAGTGTGTTTGTTGTCCTCGCAATTTCGCCAATGTATCCTGCAAATTCTTTTATTTCTTCTTTAGAAAGTACATCACACTCTTCACTTAAGATTTCAGAGTAATTTAGAAGTCCATTTATGGGCGTGCGTAAATCGCGTCCGATAATAGCGAAAAATTTATCTTTTGTTGCATTAAGTTGCTTAAGCTCTTCGGTGAATTTTAACACTTGCTGTTCTGCAATTTTTTGCTGAGTAACATCTCTCAATATCATCAAGGCTTCATCATAACTACGTATTGCAAATCTGGCTTCAAAAAACTTCTGAGTACCAAGCAAATTATATTCAAAACTAAAAGACTTTGTTTCGCCGGTCTCTAAAACTTCGTTTATTAATTTTACTGTATTTTCTGCTATTGCAGGTTCAAAGATTTCTTCAAGAGTAAGAATTGTAGATGTATTTTTTTTTGAGAACAACTGATGGAAATTATTTTTTGATTCAACAATATCGCCATTTTTTGAAACTATCAATATATAATCGGGTATAGCTTTTAGAACAGAGTAGTCGCTTGATTTGATATCTTGAAAAAGTCGGTCAATCAAGCTTTTCTCAGAAACATCTTCAACCACGCAATCGTAATAAGTTGTATCCGGATCGATTATTACCTCGTGCCCAAACTCCCTAAGCAGTTTTTTCTGGCCGTTCTTAGTTGTCCATTTATATTCATAAAATGTTTTTTGTGAATCTTTAATAAAAGCTGCAAGTCTCTTAGGATCGAAACATAACTTTAGTGCATATGAGCCTTTGACGCTATCAAGTAATTCAAAAAAGTTGTCGAAACCGAGAAGCTGAAGCATGTACTTGTTAACAAATATTAGTTTACCAGCTTTGTCTACCCGGAAAACTCCAAAAGCAAAGTTATCGAGTGAATATGTGTTGCTTAGTTCAAAATGTTCAAAATAAGTATGCATTAATTTATTTTTGTCTCGCTTGTTATTACTTCTGGTTCACTCCACATTGGAAGAATAAAACTGAATTTGGTCCCAATATTTAGTTCGCTCTCTACTTTTATAGCCCCCCCTTGACGCTCAATCATTTCCTTGCAGAGAATTACTCCTAGTCCGGTTCCTTTCTCGTGTTCTGTTCCAAGTGTTGTATAGTTGGCATCAATTCGGAAAATCTTTTCAATCACTTCTGGACTCATACCTACTCCGGTGTCTTTTATAGTAATTTCGTGAAACACATTTATCGGTTTAGTCGAAATTGTAATCGTACCACCGCGTGGAGTAAACTTGATTGCGTTACTTAACAAGTTTTCTAATATAGAGTTCAACATTCTCTCGTCGGCATTTATAAAAGGATCTTCTAGCACTTCATTATAAATTCTAATTTCTTTTCTTTCTGCATTTGCCGAAACTAGACTTGTAGCATATAAAATGCTCTCGTATAACTGTGTTTTTATAGGGTTGCATTTCATCTTTCCGGTTTGAAGCCGTGACCAGTCAAGCAAGTTTTCGATTAGCTTAAAAGTATTTTTGGATAATTTATCGAGCGAAGTAATGAACTCCTTCATTTCGTGTTTGTTCAATAAATCAAATTCTTCTAAAAGCAACGTTGTGTATCCCATTATTCCAGCAAATGGACTTTTAAGATCATGTGCTATTATCGAGAAGAATTTATCTTTTTCAGCGTTTAGTTCTTTTTGTATACGCTCCGACTCTTCCAACTGCGAACTAAGATATACTAATTCAGCAGATTGTTCCTCAAGTAAATCCCGTTCATACTTTAATTCTTCTATTAGATCTTCGGTTTTTTGAAGTTCGGATTTTACATTGCTTATATCTCTTACAATTTCTAAAATTTTCCCATCATTTAAGTGTTGTTTTCTAATTTCGGCATAAAAACTAGCTTTATCTTTACGTATAACAATACATTCAGTTTGAAAAAGATTTATCCCGTTTTCCAATTGAAATAATTGCTCTGCGCTTGATTCCACAATTAAATCCTTTAACGATTTGGAAAAAAGTTCTTTTTCGGAATAACCAAATAGTTTTACTCCGGCTGGATTTGCAAAGATAATTTTTCCAGAGGAATCAGAGATGAAGATTGCTTCTACTACTTGATGGAAAGCGGCAATTATTGAATCATACATTTGGATTTGTTGATCATTTACATCTTTCTTTTTGGCGAATATAAATGCTAAAAATATAGTGAAGATGAATGCGACTGTTCCCAAAAACAAAACATTAGAAATTCCATCGATTTCTACGGCTGAAGTTGAGCCCATAAATACGAACATAGCTATCAAGGCAAATGAGACTGGGATCAATAGATTTCTAACCTGGCTTAAGTTAGTTCGTATTACCTGTAAAATCCGAGTGATTTTCTTAACACTTTCAAGTGAGGATGACAAAGGAGTACTCCACTTTATATAAGTTAGAATATACGTGCGCAAATCGAATGCCACTTGATATACTGGACCAAAGAGGTAAATAATATTCATCACGGATAAAAAATAACAATTTGAACTAAAAACGCGTAAATGTGGCATTCTACAACTGGTTTATTCTTTCACATCGAAATGAATTGACCAATTATGAAACCATGCACAATATTAGCCATTGAAATTTGGTGAAATGCTTTCGATAATTGATAAGAGAATGGAATAGAATTTGTTTCTACTTAGTTGAATTTGGAGTAAATGATGATACTTGTTAGCGTAAATACAAATGGTGGATTTTGCCAAGTTAGTATTACTCGTAATAAAAAAACGATAAAACTGACTAAAGAAATTAATACACTGAGGAGAGCAAATTTTGCCGTGTTCAAAATTATTGTAAAGGGATTACTATTGCTATTTAAACCGATTCCTTATTATCAGAACAAGATTTGATCAAAGATAACTTCCCCAACCACTGCATCTTAGCTTCAAAATTCATTTTTAAATTTTTAATCTAAACTTTATAAAAGTCATTTCGATTATAGTAATGTAATAATCTATCAAAGAGTGGAGAGAAAATGAGTGCAGTAGCTCAAGCAAAAACCGAATCAAACGAACTACTCCAGTTGGTCAGCTTTAAAATTGCAAACGAAGAGTTTGGAGTTGACATTTTGAATGTTCAAGAAATTAATAAAATGACACAGATAACAAAGGTTCCAAACGCTCCGGAATTTGTTGAAGGTGTAATTAATCTGCGCGGAAGAGTGATTCCAATAATTGATTTACGTACAAGATTAAAATTAGAAAAGAAAGAGCATGATAAAGATACCAGAATTATTGTAGTAGAAATTGTTGGTAAGACAGTTGGGTTTATTGTTGATGCCGTGAAAGAAGTACTTAGAATTCCGATGAATATTACTGAAGCACCGCCGGAAATTGTAACCGGTGTTGATTCCGAATTTATTAGGGCAGTTGGCAAACTTGAAGATAGATTGCTTATTCTAATTGATCTTGAAAAGGTTCTAAACTCAGAAGAACATGTGGATTTACAAACAGTATAATTATAGAATAAAGTAGAGTTCTGATAGGGTACATCGCAAGATGTAACAGAATTTTATTAAACTAAATTGATGAGGAAGGATATGAATTGGTTTTTGAATAAGAGTATTCGATTCAAATTATTAATGGGATTTGTTTTTCTTGCGCTAATTACCGGAATCGTTTCTGTTATTGGCTGGAGTGCTTTAGAAGACTATGACGCCGGCGCTGAAAAAATTCTGCAAGGTCAAATGGTTGGAATAGCTGAACTTGCAACAACAAGAGGTTCGCTCCTTAATGCTAGTGTTAAAATTGAAAAGGCTATTATTACCGAAGATGCCGCAAAGAGAGAAATGCATATTTCTAAAGCACAGGAAGCTCTTAAAAAAGGAGACGCAGCCTGGAAAAAATTTACCGTTTTGAAACATTCGGATGAAGAAAAGCCAGAAATAAAAAAATTTGAAACTGCTTATAAAGCTTTTAAAAGTGAATTAGAGATGGGAATTAGTTTCCTTTCTATGGGCGCAGTTGACGAAGCCAAAGTTATGATGGAAGGAAGCATAGAAGAAAATTTAAATTTATGGCTTGAGGCAATAAGTAATTTGTTTGATATAAATAGAAAATTGGCCGATTCGGAAATGCAAATAATGGATGCAGAAGCCACTAAAGATACTCTTAAATTGTTTATTGGGACTACAATTGCGATTATTCTCTCAATTGTTGTAGGCTTTTGGATGTCCAAAATAATTGGCAATCCAATAAAAAAATTAGCAGAGACTGCAGATAAACTGGCTTTGGGTAATGTAGATATTTCTATTGAATCTAAAACTACTGATGAAATAGGCAATCTAGAAAAATCATTCGGGTTGATGATTGAAGGAATAAAAGAAAAAGTTGTAGCTGCAGAAAAACTTGCAGTTGGTGACTTAACAGTTCAAATAAATGTAAGATCGGATGAAGATGCGCTATCCAAATCAATGCAAAAAGTAGTTGAATCACTCAAGGGATTAGAAGCAGAAACTATAACATTGAGTAAGGCGGCTGTTGAAGGAAAACTTTCTACTAGAGGCAACGCTGGTAAGTATTCAGGTGGTTATAAAGAAATTATTAGTGGTGTAAACGAAACGTTAGATGCTGTTGTTGCGCCGTTACAAGAATCAAGCGAAGTACTAAATAAAATTGCTGAAGGCGATCTAACTGCTAGAATGGTGGGAACTTATAGAGGTGATTTCCAAGCTATAAAAGATAATATTAATCATTTGGCTGAATCGTTTAATAATGCATTGAGTGATGTCAGCGCAGCAATTCAGGCGACAGCAAGTGCAAGCAGTCAAATATCTTCCTCGGCCGAAGAAATGGCGGCCGGTGCTCAAGAACAAAGTTCGCAAACATCGGAGGTTGCTAGTGCTGTTGACGAAATGACAAGAACAATAATGGATACAACTCATAATGCTTCCAACGCATCTCAAACTGCTAAGAGCGCCGGGTCAATAGCTAAGGAAGGTGGAAAAGTTGTGGACCAAACAATTCAAGGTATGAATCGAATTGCCAACGTTGTAAAGCAATCTGCCGAAACTGTTCAGCAGTTAGGAAAGAGCAGCGATCAGATTGGAGAAATTGTACAAGTAATAGATGATATTGCGGACCAAACAAACTTACTTGCATTGAATGCTGCTATTGAAGCTGCTCGCGCCGGAGAGCAGGGACGGGGTTTTGCTGTTGTTGCAGATGAGGTTCGCAAACTTGCCGAACGTACAACTAAAGCTACAAAAGAAATTGCTACTATGATTAAGCAAATTCAGCAAGACACATCCGAAGCAGTAATCTCTATGACTTCCGGAACCCTTGAAGTTGATAAAGGAAGAGAACTTGCCGATGAAGCCGGAAAATCTCTTGCTCAAATTATTACAGGGGCACAAGAAGTTGTTGATATTGTAACACAAGTAGCAGCTGCAAGCGAAGAACAATCTAGCGCTGCCGAGCAAATTAGTAAGAATTTAGAAGCAATCAATCATGTTACAAATGAAAGCGCTACCGGCATTCAGCAAATTGCAAGAGCGTCTGAAGACTTAAATAGGCTAACAATTAATCTTCAGGAGCTTATCGCAAGATTTAAGATTGGTAATAGTTCCAATCAATTTGCTGGATCAAGTTATACTCAGCTTTCAGTTCACTCCAGCGGAAAACTTGTAAGTCATTAAACTGAAAGTGGGAGACAGCAAGTCTCCCACTTTTTTATCCACCTCACTAAACAACTGCAACATATAGAAGCCGTTTACAACTTCCTGACTAAAGATAGAAATAATTCTGCCCGATGATTACTATGCAATAGATTTTGCAATCAATTGTATTATAATTTTAATGAGAAGGGGAAATAATGTACCGTTCAATATCAAAAAAAGTGGCAGCAATAGTTGCTGCATCGTTATTCGTAACTCTGACTATAATGTTAATAATCTTAGTGACAAATCAAAAAAGTTCTAAGTTAGAAGCAGCCGGTCAAGAAAATCATAATTTAAGTCAAGTAATAATAAACTCAATATCTTTTGCAATGGCACAGGGAGCGACCGATGTTGAGCCATATATAGAGAAACTTAAAACAACAAAGAATTTATCTGAACTGAGAATTACGCCAACCAATAAAATTACTGCTGACTCCGAATCCAAAATGGATAAGGACGAATTAGCTGTACTCAAATCAAAAAAGCAATTAACTCTTTCGGAATCATTTAAGGGCATTTCTGTTCTGCGGACTATTGAACCTATTCTGTCAGATGAAACATGTAATAGTTGTCATAGTTCGTCAACCGGAGAGCCTTTAGCAATAGTGAGTGTAAGATATTCATTGGAAGAAACGTATTCAGATTTGGCAAATCAGCGCTGGGTTGCAATAATTTTAGCATTACTTACTATCGGTGTAACGCTTGTCATTTCGTTCTTCTTTATCAAAAAATATGTAGGTGCTCCACTTACAAATTTAACCGATGCTGCTACAAAGATGGCTGAAGGCGATTACAATGTAACTCTGAATGTAACTAGCCAAGATGAACTAGGAACGCTTACACAAACTTTCATGACCATGAAACAAAAGGTCCAGCTACTAATCCAGTATCTGGAAAACATTCCGGCACCAATTATGGCGGTTGATAAAGAATTTAACATCCAATACATGAATAAGGTCGGGTCCGAAGTCGTAGGTAAAAATCAGAAAGAAGTTATCGGGAAAAAATGTTACGATCAATTTAAGACTGAACATTGTCAAACAGAACGATGTGCAGTTCAACAAGCAATGAGGCAAAATAAAAATGTTACAATGGAAACTATTGCACGGCCGTTGGGTGAAGAAATACCGATTCTCTACACCGGGGCTCCTCTTGTTAATAACAACGGAGAACTAATAGGTGCAATCGAATCAGTGACCTCTATTACTGAGCAAAAGAAATTAGAATCATACTTAAGCAGATCGACAAATAGAATGCTGCAAGCAATTCAGCAGTTCTCTGATGGTGATTTGACTGTAAACATTGATTGTGAGATCAAGGATGACAGCATTGGCAAAATGTTCGATTATTTCAATCAATCAGTTGAAAAAATGAAAGAGATGATTGCAGAAGTTTCTTCAGCTGTTCATGCAACAGCTAGTGCAAGTAATCAAATTTCATCTTCTTCCGAAGAAATGGCTGCCGGTACACAAGAACAGAGCAGTCAAGCAACGGAAATAGCAAGTTCTGTAGAGCAAATGACAAAAACAATTTTAGAAACTACTCGCAATTCCTCCAGTGCAGCAGAAGCAGCTAAGAACTCAGGCATTATTGCAAAAGAGGGCGGTCGTGTAGTGAATGAAACTATAGAAGGAATGAATAGAGTTGCTGAAGTTGTTAAAAAATCCGCTGAAACAGTCCATGCGTTAGGAAGAAGCAGTAGGCAGATTGGAGAGGTTGTTC
>JBHEKZ010000612.1:0-3224 GCA_041859025.1 Melioribacteraceae bacterium
AAGCATTCGGGCAATAGTAGTTTTTCCGGTTCCCGGATTACCAAGAAAAACTGCATTAATGGAAATATTATCTTCAGCTTTAAGACCGAGTCTTTTTCTTTCTTTAAGAAACTCCAGATAAGAAACAAAGTTCTTTATTGCTTCCTTAATGCTCGATAGACCGGTAAAAGCATTCAGTTCGGCTATCAATTCATTTAATGGACGGACAACTCTCGGCTCTCTGTTTTTTTCAACTGTTTGCTCAGTGGTCTTTTTCTTGTCCGGTGCGGAAACTTCTTCTTCTCTCTCAAGCTCTTCCGGAATAACAGAACTTCCAAGCGCAAAATATCTTTCCGCCGCCTTAAAATTGCTTATATAAATCTCAACTTTAACCTGACCGCTTTTGGAATTCTTTATCCTATCCCACAGCTGAACATAGATTACAGAATCCCAGTCTTTACGAACAGTCAGTTGAAAATTGTTGCGGTAAGTCTCGAAGTCATTTAAATACCAGACCGCGAATCCTTCCAGTCTTTTTTCTTCCTTCTTGTAAAAAGGATTATTGAAAATTATTTCCGCGCCGAACTTGGTAGTATCAGAGTCAAATTGTTTGTTGTAATTGCGAGTTCCGGTTTTCGCTTCATAATCAGTATCAAATATTTTTAATGAGAAGACATCTATATGACTGTTCGGATAAAAAATCGAATCAAATCTTAATTCTGTCGGCTCTGAAACAATAGAACGGGTCAATCTCTCTCTTAGTTTTGTAATCTTTCTTGACGAATTGGTATCATTTTCTTTTTCAAGTTCGTTGAACTTTTTGAGATTGGAATAAATACTCAAGAACCTTTCATTCTTTTTGAATTTACTTTGCAGTGCATCGGCTTTTTTTAATGCCGGTCGAATCTGAAAAAGATGGAGCATCGATTCCAGTTCAATTAACTCTGCTTCATCATCGGAATGAATCTCAAGTATCTTTTTTGATAGAAATAATGAAAACCAATACTCTTTAGCCTTCAATGCTTCGTTTGCTTCTGCAAATAATGGTTTAATACTTTTTTCCGATAATGCGTTTTTATCTTGTGCAATGAGTTTGGCTTTTTCTATCCACCCGTTAAGATCTTTCCAGTTTTTATGTTTGCCTTCATCAATAATTACTGCCAGATCGAGAGTCTGACTTGCTTCATCATATTTTTGAAGACCGGCGAGTGATCTGGCTTTGTTAAGATAGGACCATGCTAAAGTTTCTTTCTGTACATCAATGGACTGATCAAGATCGGCAATCGCTCCTTCGAAGATACTCATGCGGGAAAGGAGATAGGCCCTATAAACACGCGCTTTTACGGAATCTCCTTTAAGTTCTACTGCTAGATTGGCAAATTCCATCGCTTTGGCGGGATTACCGTTTTCGAGTTGTGCCCATGCAATGCATATTGCAGCATCGCTGTCATCAGGCCTCATCTGAAATACTTTTTCGGCAATAGGCAAAGCTAACCTAGAGCGTCCGTTCCAGAGATGATCGTACGCCTCGGCTTGTAAACGGTTTAAATCCTCATCACTAGTAAAAAAGCTCATTTATTACGGGATTTATTCATGTTTTATTTTCGGGTTTTAATATAAGAAGTTAAGCCCATTAACTAAACTATTAATAACAACTTATGGAGAACTTTTCTCTCATATGTCCGTCTAAAATAGCAAAAGATGGAGAAAACAATGAAATTTAGAATAATCTTAGCTGCGCTCTTAGCTGTTGTTTCATTTAGCGCCTGCACAGTTTGGGGAGTTCGTGGAAACGGAAGGATGAAAGACCAGACCCGCAACATTGAGGAATTCTCCAGAATAGACGCCGGCGGTTCTTTTTCAATAAAAGTGTATGTCGGTAAAGAGCCCTCATTAAAAATTTATGCCGAGGAAAATCTTCTTCAGTATATTAAAACATCGGTAAAAGGGAGTACACTCTATATCGATACTAAGAAAAATCTTAACCCCAAAAAGGAAATTGAATTCAGAATTACAACTCCAGGCTTAACATCTCTGGATGTATCCGGTGCGAACAATGTTGAAGTTGTTAACATAAATGAAAGAGAATTTAGTGTTAATTTAAGCGGTGCCGGTAATGTTGATCTAAAAGGAACTGCAGATAAATTCAGAGCTGAATTATCGGGAGCCGGAAATATTGATGCAAAAGAATTGAAAGCTAACGATGTTGTTATTAGTGTAAGCGGTGCGGCCAGTGCCGATGTTTTTGCTAAACAAGTTCTGGATGCTTCGGTTTCCGGCGTCGGTTCGATTGATTATTACGGCAATCCGGAAAAGACCAGAACTAATGTTTCCGGTGTTGGTTCAATCTCAAGAAAATAAATTTGTGTTACATCCTTGAAAAAGGGAATCGGCTTTTGCCGGTTCCCTTTTTTTATGTCTAAAATTGGATTTATCTCTACCAGCCTTTATTTTGGGTAAGAACAAAAATCACTTCTATGAATAAACGAAAATGTATTGGAATTCTTGGAGGCGGACAGTTAGCCCGTATGTCAGCTTATCAAGCATATAAACTTGGTTTCGATATTGCGATTCTCGAGAAAACTAAAAACTCTCCGGCGGGACAGTTAACACACAACGAATTCGTCGGCTGGGTTGATAATCACAAACTGATGAAACAGTTCGCTAAGGATTGTGATATTGTTACTCTCGAAAATGAATTTGTTGATTACCATCATCTTGAATATCTGGAGAAACTGGGTAAGAAAGTTTTTCCATCTTCAAAAACTATATCTCTCATTCAAGATAAATTCATTCAGAAAAAAACTTTGTACAAGAAGGGAATTCCGGTTCCAAAATTCTTTGAAGTAACAAATAAACATACATACAAAGCATGCGCTGAAGCGGTGGGTGAGAAGCTCGTTCTTAAATCGAGAAAACTTGGTTACGACGGCTACGGCAACGCGCTAATTAATAATGAACCCGATTATCTTGCGGCAATAGAAAAACTTCAAACGCGCCATCCGCAACTGCTGGCGGAAGAGTTCGTTTCTTTCGATAAAGAACTTGCAGTAATGGTTGCAAGGACTAAGAAAGAAATTGTATGCTATCCGGTTGTAGAGACTATTCAGAAGAATCATATCTGCCATACTGTTATAGCTCCTGCTGATGTTGATGAATCAATCAAAGAGAAAGTGAAAGAAATAGCTGTTCAATGTGTTAAAGCTGTTAACGGAATTGGAATCTTCGGTATTGAATTATTTCTT
>JBHEKZ010000161.1:0-6351 GCA_041859025.1 Melioribacteraceae bacterium
AACAGCATCAGATTTAGATTGGATTGAACTCTATAATTCCTCAGCAGTCGATATTGATATCAGCGGCTACAAAATTTACGACAGTGCTGGAAATTTAGACGTAACAAAGAAGATGTTAATCCCAAGCGGAACAATATTACCTGCAAAAGGATTTTATGTAGTAACAACCGATATTGATAAAACACTTAATGGCTTTGGTCTTTCAAGCAGTGGCGAAGATGTATGGCTCGAAGATAAGTCTGGAACTGTAATCGATAATCTCAAATTTCTTGCTACTACAGATGCAACTCAATCTTATGGAAGAGTTGCTAATGGTGCAAATTGGGCTGTATTAAATACTATAACTAAGGGATTATCTAACAGCGTTATAGTAATGAACGAGATTTATTCTAATGGTAAATCTGCTACTCATCCAGACTTGGATTGGATTGAATTATATAATTCTTCTGCTGCACAAGTAGATATTGGCGGTTATAAAATTTACGATAGCGGCGGCAACACTGATGCAACTAAAAAAATGGTGCTTGCAAGTGGAACAGTAATTCCGGCTAAAGGCTATTTAGTTATAACAACAGATATTGATAAAACACTTAATGGCTTTGGCCTCTCAAGCAGTGGTGAAGAGGTATGGTTAGAGGATAATACCGGAGTTGTAATAGATAACATAAAGTTTACAGCATTAACCGAAACCCAGACACTTAGCAGAATTCCGGATGCCGGGAATTGGAAAGCTGTTACCGGTTTGACAAAAGCTAAAACTAATGGTACCGGAACTTCTATAAAAGCTAATGATCAATTAGCTACTGATTATAAACTTCAGCAGAATTATCCGAATCCATTCAATCCTACAACTAAGATTGAATACTCAATTCCACAAAGCGGTTTTGTTACTTTGAAGATTTATGATGTTTTGGGAAATGAAATTCATTCGCTTGTTAACGGATTTATGAATGCAGGTAATTACGTTGCTGATTTTAATGCAAGCAGCTTAACATCCGGTGTTTATTTCTATAAACTTCAAGCTGGAAATTTTTCCAAAGTAAATAAGATGATGCTTGTGAAGTAAACTTACATCCAATTAAATGAAGGCCCCATCAAGTTATTTTTGGGGCTTTTTTTATGCAAAATTTCAAAATCTGGCGATGCAATGGACTCCATATATTCAATAATCATTTTTGTATCTCTTCTAATAATTACAATAGCTTATTACATATCAACAAGAAAAAGGGGGAATGGATTTTTTGTAAATCTTTCATTAAAAACGAAGTACATTTTCCCATATATAATCGGTTCATTATGGTTCTTGTTGGTAGTCTTTTTACTTATTCAAACTAACTTAACGATATCGCAAAAGTTTTCATCTTTTATTGATAACGAACAACTGCAGCTAATTGAATTGAACAATCTTTATGCGCAAGGACTTCAGACTGAACAATCAACTAGAAACCTAATCTTTTATCCTAATGATTCCAATGCACTAAAAAATTATGATGCGGCCATTAATTCGTTTCATGAGAGTATTGAAGCCCTCAGAAAAATCGGAATCGATAATACTGGGGAAACAACAAAACTTGATGAGTATTTGAGCATTTGGGGTGAGTTGAATAATGATAAAAGGAAAGTGCAGGATCTAGCTCTTACTAGTTCAGAAGAAGCCCTTAAATATTTGCGAAATGTTGAAACACCCAAATGGAGAAAGCTAAAGAGCCTGATTCTAACAAATGTAGATCAAGTCAGAAAGGATGTTTCAGCAACAAAAAAAGATGTGCGTGAATTGGCTTCTACAAGTCTTAGAGATTCTATTCTTTTCAGCTTAACCAGTCTGCTAGTAATAATATTAATTATTATTAGCGCAGCCAGACGTTTTGTAAATCCTATTTTGGAATTGGACAAAGCTGCGAAATCAATTTCAGAAGGGAATACTGACGTTCAGATAGAATCTCAATCGGGAGATGAAATTGGCAATTTGGAAAAGTCATTTCAATTGATGATTGACGGTATAAAAGCTCAGGATATTTTTGCACATAAGATTGCGCTAGGCGATTTAACCCCAGTGCTAGAAGCAAGATCTAGCAGAGATGAATTGAATAAAAATCTTGCTGAGACTAGAAATATCCTAAACAGTTTAATCACCGAGATGAGCGGACTGGTTGGTGATGCGTTAGATGGTCATCTTAACAATCGAATCGATCCTATGAAATATCAGGGTTCTTATAGGTCAGTAATAGAAAAATTAAATTCTCTATTGGATGCAATTCACTTACCGCTTGTGGAAGGAGAGAATGTATTGCGGCTTATGGCAAATGGTAACTTAACAGTGCGGATGAAAGGAGAATTTAAAGGAGAGTATAAGAGTATACAAGACAGCATCAATCTCTTAGGTGAATCACTTTCGAATGTAATTTATGAAGTTAACAAAGCATTGAATTCTACAATCGATATAAGCAACGAAATTTCAGATTCCACAGAGGTTATGGCTTTCGGTACGCGCAAATTGTCGGAACAAACTGAGGAAGTAGTTTCCTCTGTTGAAGAAATGACGCAGACAATTTTTGAGACAACAAAAAACACTGTTGTTGCCGCCGATTCTGCCAAAAAGGCCGGTTCTAAAGCAGTTCAAGGAGGAAAAGTTGTTGATTTGACGGTTGTTGGTATTAATAAAATTACTGATGTTGTGAATGATTCGGCAGAGAAAGTTACTGTTCTTGGTAATAATAGCGATAAAATCGGTCAAATAATTTTGGTAATTGAAGATATTGCAGCGCAAACTAATTTGCTTGCTTTAAATGCCGCAATAGAAGCTGCAAGAGCCGGTGAACAAGGAAGGGGTTTCGCGGTTGTAGCAGATGAGGTTAGAAAACTTGCAGATAAAACTTCAAAAGCAACTACAGAAATAAATGAAATGATTTCTCATCTGCAGCGTGATACTCGAAATGCGGTTGAATCTATGAATGAAGGAAGAATTGAAGTTGAAAAAGGAAAACAGCTTGCACTTGAAGCTGGTAATTCACTTAAGGAAATTATCTTTGAAGCCGATGAAGTTTTGAATATTATTACTCAAGTTGCTGCTGCAAGCGAGCAACAGTCCTCCGCATCCGAAGAAATAAGCAGAAGCATTGAAGGAATTCACAACGTTACTAGAGAGTCTTCTGAAGGTATTCAGCGAATTGCACGTTCTGCCGAAACCTTAAAATCTTTCACGAATAACTTAAAAGGTATAATTTCTCACTTCAAAACTGACGCTAATAAGGAGCTGCTTTCACTTTCAGTACGAAAAACTTGAGAATAAATAATTACCCGAAAAAATAATTGCCTTATAGCTTAAATTTGCTAAAATTTGAGTTGTAAAAAGAAGGAGGTTTATAGAAGCTTTATACGATTGTTAACTTTTCGCGAGAATACTATCTATTCGGAACGCAAAAATACTCTACTTCTGGGATTCAAGATTTTATTGATTCCTATTTTCATTTGTGCAATACTACTTTCGTTCGGCTTTACAAAGCAGGAACAGAAAATCGGGTCATCTTTTCTGCTGAACTCCTTTTTAAACAATAATGCTTCGCCTCTAGAAACAAGCGATTTAGCGAAAAACTCTCTGCTTGGAAGCAAACAATTCAACAAAATGGATTGGATAAGTTCCATGATTCCGGATTCGCTGGAAGATGCTAGAAAAAAAGCAGATTCTACTAAACTCAAAATTCAGTCTATTGATTCCACTCTAAAAAAAGATTCTTTAGGAAAGAGCAATTCCTTTCCAGATTCAACAATAAAAAAAGATACTACCAAACAGGTAAAAGCTGATTCTGTAAAACAGAGCAAAACTTTAGAAGAATTATTGTTCGAAGCCGAATCGCAAAACAAAAACATTAAGGATACAACTAAAGTTGTATTTAGCCGCAAAGACTCTCTCAGAATTAAAACTAAAGCCGATTCTTTAAGAAGAGTTGAACTGGCATCTAAAGATTCTACCGCTAGATTAAAATATGATAGGTTTGAAAGGAAAGATGATTTCCTCACAAGTTTTAGAGAGTTTCACCGTTCTCAACTTTTTCTAAAACCTACTGGCAGTATTAACCGTAATGTTAAAATGGATTCGACCGGAACCAAGGTTATAATCGAAGAAACTATTGCCGGCCAAAACATTAAGCCAAAGCTAGAAATTCCGTTAGATGAATATATTCAACTTCGGCTTGACGCGATTAAAAGAGAAGCGTGGGAACAGAAGGGTTATGAATACATTCTTAAAGACACCAAAAAAGATTTAAGTCAGTTAATCACTGATATTACCAACATAGATATTCCTCTTCCGAGCAATCCAATCCTCAGTATTTTTGGTCCGCCAAAAATAAATTTAAGAATTTCCGGTCAAGTTGATATTCACGGTGCTTGGAGAAATGAAACTACCGAAGGTATTACGACCTCTGCATTGGGTAACACACGAAACGAGCCGGACTTCAAACAAACTGTGCAAATAAATTTAAGCGGAACGATTGGAGACAAGTTAAATCTTTCTGCTGATTGGAATACCGAGCGGCAATTTCAATATGAAAACCAATTGAAAATTAAATACACCGGATACGAAGATGAAATTGTTCAAAGCGTAGAAGGTGGAAACGTTTCTCTTCAAACTTCACCTCTGGTTGGAGGAAGCGAGGCCCTCTTTGGTATTAAAGCTCATTTCAAAATGGGACCGTTCAGTTTAACTGCTCTCGCTTCACAAAAGAAAAGTGAAGTTAAAGAAGTTTCCTATACCGGTGGTTCTAAAGCGCAGAAGTATGAAATTCACGCGTACGATTATTCTCCGAACCATTACTTTGTTGACTCCATCTACCAAAATAGAGATCAAAATGTTTTCAATAAGTATTACGGAAATCCAGTTCCTCAAGTTGTTAACTCTCTTCGCGTAAAAGACATTCAAGTTTGGAAGACTACAACCGGGTTGTTTAATCCTACAGAAAGAAAAGCCAACGCATATTTGAATTTGCCTAAAAGGATTAAAGGCACTCTTTACAAAGATGAACTGCGAGATAGTACAAAAAATACTATTCCGGGACAAAGTGAAATTGACAGAAGATTTATTTTGCTGACTGAAGGTACTGACTATATTCTTCATCCGGAAACCGGCTTCATTACTTTTAAAACACAGATACAAGACCAAGATGCCGTTGCTGTTGCTTACTATACAGAAGGTCCTACAAATTCATTGGAAGACGATGAATACTATGGCGAGTTTACTCGTGATGCAGTAGGAGATTCTACAACTAGAATGGTTCTTAAACTTATTCGTCCTTCAAGCCTTCAGCCCCAATTTAAGGATGCATGGAAACTCCAGCTGAGAAATATTTATCCAATGGGTGGAAGGAGAATCAAAGAAGAAGGATTCACGATGGACATTAAGATTATTGTTGAGGGAGGTGACCCTCAAGATAATATTAATGGAACCAAACTGTTACAGGCTTTTGGTTTTGACCAGACTGATAAAAGTAAAACGAGTACAACCCCGGATGGAGCTTTCGATTTCTTCTCTGAAAGAACAATTTTGCCCGAAACCGGAGAAATAATCTTCCCGGTACTTGAGCCATTTAAACGAGATTTTCCTGAAAACCTGCCGGCAGAATATAAATTCCCGGCAGTGTACGATACCTCTGTTACTTTTGCCAAACAAGACCGCGCTAAAGATAAATTCATAATGGTTGGCGAATATTCTGCCGACGTTTCTGCCAACATAAATATTGGTTTTAACGTAGTTGAAAATTCTGTTCGTGTACTTCTGAATGGCTCTCCGCTTCAAGCCGGTGTTGATTATGAAGTTGATTATAATTTAGGTCAGGTAATTATTAGAAATGATAATGCGCTTGTTCCCGGAGCTGATCTAAAAATTACCAGCGAGCAAAATGATTTATTTACTCTCGCTTCAAAAACGATGCTTGGCTTTAGAGGGCTATTTGAATTTAACCGGGAAACTTCGCTTGGTTTTTCTTTCTTGAACTTAAACCAGCAAACGCTTAGCGACAAGGTCAGAATAGGTGAAGAACCATTAAACAACTCGATATTTGGTGTAGACTTTAAAACTAACGTGAACTTACCTTTTATTACAAAAGCATTAGATAAGTTAATCTCAACAAGTGCGCCATCCAGCTTAACACTTAATGCGGAAATGGCTTACATCGATCCTGATCCTAATACAAAGAAAAGTACTATTGCCAGTGACGGTGGAAGAAGTATTGCTTACGTAGATGATTTTGAAGGTGCTAAGCGTACTATTCCGTTGGTTGAGGCTTACGGCTCATGGCATGATACGAGTATTCCAGATAGGCTTCCTTTTATTAATCTGCTCCCTGAAACCGAGCA
>JBHEKZ010000202.1:0-2659 GCA_041859025.1 Melioribacteraceae bacterium
AAATGCTAATTCACATTTAATGTGCTTAACAACTGATCATCCCATTTTACAATGGTCTTTTTTCGAAGTCCGGTAATGTACTCCTCCATTATCGACTTCGATTTTTCTTTTCTCAAAAGTTTTTCTGCCAATGTTTTGGCATCTTGAAACTTAACTACTTCACCTTCTTTTTTCCCCAGCAGCTTGAATATACCGTACATTTCCTGAATTTTCACCGGACCTAATAAACTGCCAACTTCAGATTTTACCAGCGTATCCTTTAATCCTCCGAACTTAGAAATTTCTGCAAAACCCATTACACCCTTATTCTTGGCAGACCAATCTCTCATCGAAAACTTTGCCGCCAATTCACCGAAATCTGATCCGGATTTTACAGCATTAAACAAACTATCGGCTAAATCTTTCCTATCAACTATTATCTCTTGCAAATTAAGCTGATCTTCTTTCTTGAAATAAACTGGATTGCCGGAATAGAATTTTTTTATTTCATCTTCCGGAAAAACTTTAGCTTCTGCAATCTCTGCTCTTTTATACTTAAGAAAAATATTATTTCTATACTTGGAAACGGTGCTTAGTGCCTCTTCAGATTTTGTGTAACCCATCTTTTCTGCCAAATCCATTAAAATATCTTGAAGAACAAATCCTTTGATTACTGCGTCTAGCGTTTTGGCAGAATTTATTTTCTCTCTGTGAAAAACCGGAATCTCGTTAATACGTGTAACAATTTCTTTTTGCGTATAAATTCTATTCTTGTACTTAGCCAACACTCCGGATGATAACTCCTTAGGAGAGGCCTCTATTAATTCCGATGGAGAATATGTCAAATAATCCAATGTTTTGCTAAGCATTTTTTTATCAATACTTACCTTACCCGGACTAAAATGTTTGCTTATATATTCTCTTTCTGCAACGCCCCTTCTCCTCATTCTTACAACACGTTCCATGTGTCTCTTTTTGTTCAGAAACTCATTCTCTGTTAATAACGGATGCGGAATTCTTTCTTCAACCTTTATAATACTGTAACCAAGTTGTGTCTTAATTGGTTCTGAAATTTCGCCCGGTTTTAATGAATATGCCGCATCTTCGAATGCAGGGTCCATATCGCCCCATGAAAAAAAGCCAAGATAACCGCCATTGTTGCGAAGCGTTGTATCGGAAAAAACCTGCTTGGCTAATGTGTTAAAACTGGCACCGGTTTGTAAAAGTTGATGGAGACTCTTAGCTTCTTCTTCAGTTTCAGCGTACAAATGTCTGGCAGAGATTTTCATATTTGTTTTATAAAAAGCATCGCGAAGTTCTGCCTCTGTTACTTTCATCTGTGCATATACTTCTCTGTCTTTAAGAAAAGCAAGGATTGTTTGTTTCTCTGCCCACTTCAATTCACGCTGGTATTCCGGATTTTCAAAAATGCTTTTATTTTCATCGTACTGACGAAGCAAAACTTCATTAATCATATTATTAAGAATAGCTCTGCGTGTAACTATGTTATCCTTAATTCCCGAAGAAAGAATATAATCCGAATAACGGGCTATAAAATCAGAAGCTAAAATTTTGGTTGAGCCTACTTCCGCAAGTGCATTTTTAGGTAGCGCTAACTGTTGTGAGGGGAACGACTGGTTGATAAGTATTAAAACGAAGCAAATAAATTTGAATACAGTCTTGTACTGTTTTATCATTTTTACCGTTGCAAAAAACCAAATAACAAAAGATCGGAAACGTAACCCGATTTGAATTCTGTTGTCAAAATACTAAATCCTCTCCTTTAAAATCAAATACATAAATGAGTTATCGACCCTCTAACTTTTTTCAAATACCTCTCATTTAGCAATTAAACGCTTATTCTTTTATTCATTATATTATAGTGTGATTTAAGATGGCTAAATCACCGGCTGACTCGTTTTAATTAATATGGCAATTAATTGAAGAAAAAAAACAATAATACTATACAAGTACCCCGACTTATTACGCTTAACGATATTGCCGAGAAATTAAATGTCTCTACAATTACAGTTTCTAAGGCATTAAGGGGTCATCCGGATATTTCGAAGAATACAGCTGAATTAATTAAGAAAAAGGCGGAGGAACTCGGTTACTCTCCGAATTTTATGGCGAGGAGTCTCGCAGCAAGAAAATCCAATACCATCGGGGTTGTTCTGCCTCAAATTGATCATCACTTCTTCAGCTCGATTATTGATCATATCTATAATTACGCGTTCGATCATCAATACCAGGCATTCCTTACCGTATCTCATGAAAACGCAGAAATGCAGAAGAAACAGATTCAAGCTTTGCTTTCTATGCGTGTTGATGGAATTATCATTTCGGTATCGCAGGATACTTCCGACTTTGAAATTTTTGAGACTGCTAAGAAGAGAAGAGTTCCTTTGGTTTTTATGGACCGCATTCCCGATCTGGCTGATTGTAATACTGTTACTGTTGATGACAAAGGCGCTGCATACAAAGCTATTGACCATGCAATAAAGCTCGGTTACAAAAAGATAGCCCATTTTGCCGGTCATACTAATATTAATATTGGAAGAGAAAGGATGCTCGGCTTCCGCCAGGCTATGAAACACCATGGCTTAAAGGTAAATCCAGATTGGGTTATTGAAGGTGACTTTGGGGAAAAGAGCGGCTACGATTCCTTTATGAAACTTTA
>JBHEKZ010000328.1:0-3937 GCA_041859025.1 Melioribacteraceae bacterium
CCAATGTAACCGGTTGAGTCACAAGCAACAGTTGTAATACTTGCTTTTGATGGTGTATGATAAATCGTAAAATAGTTCGCACCATATTTGAATGATAATAGTGCGGGGAAGTTCCAATCACCACCGCTAAACCATACTAAATCTTTGTTAACAACATTAACGTTATAAACGAAATAAAGCGATTGAGAATTACTAAGTTGATTCCAAGATTTTCCACCATCTTTTGTATATGCACAAGTACCGCCATAACCGATAGCATACCCTTCATTTACATTAATAAATGCAAGTGCGTCGATTTTGTTTTTTGTGCCTGAAAAATGTTTGCTCCAAGTATTTCCGTAGTTACAAGTATGTAAGATAGTGCCGTTGTTACCGCCTATCCATCCAGTGGAATCATTAATAAAAAATAATGAGGTTAGATATTCGTTCGTACCAGAATTAAGCTTGTGCCATTGAGAAAAGCATAATGAACTTAAAAATAGGGCTAGAATAATTATCTTCTTCATTATTTTATCATTACCATCTTTTTTATTTGCATAAAACTTCCCACTCGCAATTGATAGAAGTAAACTCCGCTTACTAAACCAGAAGCATTAAAGTTAGCTTTATAAGTACCAGCTTGTTTGTATTCATCAACAATTGTTGCAATTTCCCTTCCCAGCACATCAAATACTTTTAGTGTAACGTGCTCACTCTTTGGAATAGAGTAGCTCATTGTTGTCTCCGGGTTAAATGGGTTTGGATAGTTTTGACTCAAAGAATAGTTTGTAGGCAAAGATGTAGTTACTAAATCAGTTTTATTTTCTAGAATTGCTAAATATAAAAACGAGGAATCTAAAAATGTTCTATAACTTCTAGCGTTCTTGTAATAGTTTTTGAAGACAAAGGCCTTTTTCTCGAAAGAATAAATAACGATAGAATCTTTTTTACTGATAGCTAGATAATTTCCATCATCACTCGCATAAGTATAATATCCAGTTGTAAGTACTTTTGTTTCTTCACCTAATAAGTTCGTTTTTGTATCAAATGGTCTTTTGTATAGAGTTGTATCTCTTGTATAAAATAGTTGATCGTTCTTAAAGTTCAACAACCTACCGACACCTACATTAGCAACTTCGCTAATTCTATTATCATTAATCTTATAAACATAGTTAACGGCATTTGATAGATTAACAAGCGAATCATTTATTACGTAACCGTAGTATGGATGAAAATCTTCTCTTAATACAAGCCGATTTTTTAATCCAATTGTTTTCCCGCCTTCTAATTTTTCATGATAAAAGGCAAGATTGTAGCCTTCTTGATAAATTACAAATATGGAACCCTTACTAGTAGAGGCCAAAACTCTGCAAAATGTTATCAAACTGTCCGAGAATTTTAATCTATAAAATTGCCCGTCATTTATTATTGCCGCTAGACCCGCATAGTTGTTTACTAGTACTTGTCCGTTATTAGTTTCCTTTCCAATAACTGATTGACTTATATACTCCCGGTCTGTGCCGCACCACGGAAGCATGTATTTACCTAATTCTTTTTTTCTTCCGGATAATTCATCTCCCCAAATAATTGTACCGGTACCAATGTCATTAGTACCGGAGCCATATGAATAAAGTGTGTAAACAAAATTGACAGTTCCGCTATCAGTAAAGATTGAGTTAACATTCAAGCCGTTCGATGGAGTGTTTTGCCAAGTGAAAATAGTTTTTTCTTCATGTGTGAGATTAAGATAATTTATTTTGACCAACTTGTAATTATCTGTGTAGGTTTGACCTTGAACCAAATAAGAAAGCATCGAAATAAATATGAAAATAAATTTCTTCATAATTCCGTCACAATATGTTTAACCCATTTACATGCACTTATCGTAACACCAATCTTGACGCTTTCTTTATATAGCATGGTACAACCCTAAATTTAGCGCGAAATAATGGGTGAAAAACTCTAAATTTTTTGTTTGTACAAATCGCTTATAGTCCAATGAAAAACCATAAGATTCTGTAAGCTGTTGTGTAAACCCAATTCCAAAACCAATTCCGTAAAGATTTTCATTTATTGCTTTTTTTCTGCTAAAATTAGGACGAAACGCTATTATTCTATTCGTCTCTTTATCGATATCAATGTACATATCGTATTTGTTATAAGATGCGTGGCTAAAGCTTGCCTCAAAGTCAGCATAAATTTCAAATGTTTCTATTGTATTTAACAAGAGTCTACCGCCAGTTGATACTGAATATATGCTATGGTCATCTTCAGAATAGCTATATACCTCACCTCTGTAAGGAAGCACTGAAACTCTGTCTTTGTCGAATGATGAATAATTGAAAGCAGAAAACAGAGTCCAGTTTTTGTTTAAGTCATGTGTTACTTCGAATGCAGTTATAGTTCCATTTTGTGCATTTGTTGGAAATATAAGCCCCGCTTTTACTTTAACAGTATTAATAAACTGTGCAAAACAATTACTTGAAAAAATGCTTAACAATACAACTAACAATAGTTTTTTCATATTACTACTCCTTGGTTTAGGGAATAGTAGAAAGAAAGCATTAAAACCCCTTTTTAATTAGTTCCTAAATAAACTCGATTACCCCATGTGTAAGTAATCAAATTGCCATTATTATCACTACTAATATTTCCTACATTCATGTCTTTCAAACCAACCAACGCCCAAGTTGCCCCACTATCGTTCGATCTATATACTCCGTTACCGCTTCCTATAAAAATTGAATTGTTTTTATTTATGTAAACTGAGCCGTAACTTATTTTTATTGGGAAAGAAGAAATTAAAGTCCAGTTTTTTCCATCATCTTTCGAACAGTAAAGTCCGGAAATTGCTGTGACAAAAATCCAACCTTCGGAATTCACATCAATACCGTAAGTATCTTCATTTTCAAAAGCAATTCGCTTAAATTGCATTCGATCAGCTTCAGAATAATACAATCCTTTGTTAGCAGTAACATATATGCCAGCTTTTTTACCGAATGCAATAGAAAAGAAATTCTTTAAGCGGCTATCGAAATTATTTGATTCATCAATCCAACTTATTCCAAAGTTAGTAGACCGTAGTACATGCCCATAACCAGCTGCGAATAACTGACCATTGGGGCTCTGTTCAATTGACAAACCATAATCCCCCTTATTCCATGTACTTGTAGTTTGTTTGAATGCAGATCCATTTTCGGAATAAAAATATCCACCAACCAAATTATCATAAGAAGAGCTACATACAACCCGATTACCTAAACACAACACCGATCCGGAAAAACAAGATTGTCCAAAACCTTCTTCTTGATGAATAATTAAACCATTAGTAAGCTGAACGTAACTACCATCCTTAAGATTTATTTTATAAATGCCTCCGCCAGAAGTACTAGCATAGGCGTAACCGTCATCGGAACAAGTTATATCTGAAATCCAAAAATTAACTTTTTCTATCTTGGTTGGAAGTTGGACTAATTGTTTCCACTGATTACCCTCAGAAGTTGCTCTGCCTAGAGCTTTTAAAGTAATACTTCCATCCGGCTCTGTACTGTTTGAAACACATGAAAGTAAGAAAAGAGTAACGAACAAAATTGTTAATGCGTTTAATTTACTTTTTTCAACTAATCCCATATCCATAATCCCACGAAAAATTCTAGACACAAATTTCTTATCGAATATAATCCCTTAACTGACAAAATAATACGGTACAATTACCATTTCTTAGTAGAAATATTTCGACACTTATTAATACAAAGCATCCAAGAAAGTGAATAATAATTGGGATTTACATTAGACAATTATTTTTATAGAATTACTACAGACAATAAATAAGTTTATGGAGGGTTAAATGCATCTCTTCATATCAATCCCGAACAAAATTTTGAAGTCTTAAAAAAGGGGTCTTTCAATGAAATCATTTCGATTTATTTCCATTTTGTGTTTCATATTTTCATTCCAC
>JBHEKZ010000563.1:0-2514 GCA_041859025.1 Melioribacteraceae bacterium
ATCCAAATCCATTTAACCCAATGACAAAAATTAATTACGCTATGCCCGCGGCGGGTAACGTAACTATCAAGGTGTACGATATTCTTGGTAATGAAATTTCTGTTATTCAAGATGGTTTTAAAAGCGCCGGATATCACTCTACAAACTTCGACGCCAGCAAATTGGCTTCCGGTGTATACATTTATAGAATGGTTAGCGGCAAGTTTTCATCTTCAAAGAAATTGCTCCTCCTAAAGTAGTCTGTTCAATTCCTAAATGGCCTCTCCCAGTGTTTCTGGGAGAGGTTTTTTTATGAATACTCTCCTGAGATTCTTCCCAAATTCAGATACCACGTTTGCGCTATTGTAATTTGAGAGCTGGTGCTTTAAATTATATTTAGATGATATTACATCATCTAAATTCTACCGCACTAGAGGGCAAATAATATCATTTTAGGAGGAAACATGAATCAATTGTCATTCCAAAAGATTCTCTTAATCATTTTGTTAATCTTATTCTATTCAAGCGTATTTGCGCAGGTTGCAAATATTGCTCACCGCGGCGGGGCTTCGCTCGCTCCGGAAAACACATTGGCAGCGTTTAAAAATGCGATTGCCTTAAGGACAGAATATTTTGAGCTGGATGTTTATGTATCTAAAGATGATTCACTTATGATTATGCATGATGCTACAATTAACCGCACCACAAATGGATCCGGTACCGTTACAGCAATGACATACGATCAGTTAAGAGCTGTCGACGCCGGTGTTAAGTTTTCTGCCGCATTCACTGGTGAAAAAATTCCAACTTTATACGAATCCTTAATGCTGGCTAAAAATGCAACATATAATGTTGGTGTTGTAATCGAGATTAAAGGAAGTACTAGTGGAATAGTAAGAAAAGTAATTAAGATGGTACAAGATTTAGGGATGCAAAACCGTGTAATTATCTCCAGCTTTAGTATGGCGCAAGTTACTGAATCCAAAACGATTGCCCCCACTATCGCAGCACAGCTGTTTGGCAGCTCTAACACTAATGCAATTATTGATCAGCTTGCATCTGCAAAAGTAGAATGGTACGGAAGCAGTGCAGCACCAACAAAAGCTTATACAGATTATGCGCACTCGAAAGGAGTTAAGTTCAATAGCTGGACTATAGACGGTGCAGCACAGATGGTTGCTTATATACAACTGGGAATTGATGCAATTACAACTAACAATCCCGCGACAATGAAATCTGTTACAGATACAACCCCACCAACAGATGTCAATGTTTTAGACCCTACAGTAGTAGAAAGCAGAGTTACATTGAAATGGAATGCTGCCACAGATACTGAAGGTTCGATTACCGGTTATAATATCTATAGAGATGTAAATCCATCGCCAACTACATTAGTTGCAAGCGTAGGAAATGTATTAGAATATACAGACGATACTTTTACAGAAACCACAAAATATTATTATAGGATAAAAGCTAAAAACACTGCTGGGCTTCTAAGCGCGAATTATAGCAACGAAGTTTCTGCCACTACTCTCGCAGATTTAACAAAACCAACCGTTCTTTATGTAACCTCAAACACAGAAGACACAAAGATAAACATCGAGTTCAGCGAAAGAGTAGACAAAACAACGGCAGAAAACAAAGCGAATTATACTGTAAACAAATCCGTTACTGTTTCATCTGCGAAACTATTACTGGATCAAAAAACAGTACAGATAACTACTTCACCGCTTGCTGAAAACTCTTACACAGTTACCGTAAAAAGTGTAAAAGATAAAGCCAAAACTCCAAACACAATGGTAACAGTCAGTAATATTATGCTTCGCAAAGCACTATCAACAAAAACAGTCGCATTCTTTGGATGTGATGAACTACAAGCAGATTCTGTTCTTGTTGATGCTTCTACAAATGCAAATAATGGAGTGCTAAAAAACGGAACGGTACTTACAGAAGGTAAAATTGGCAACGCACTTAAATTTGACGGCGTTGATGACTATGTTCAATTTGCAGCCTCTCCCTCGTTTGATATTGGCGGAAATGCAGTTACTGTTTCTCTTTGGACATACTTAAATTATTTACCGGCGGACTTACCGGGAGCTTACGGTCCATTATTCGATTCAGATGCAGACCAATACGTTTTATACGAAGACAAAGCCAATAATGAATTAAGATTTAAAGTTGCTACAAGTGCCTCTGCAGAACGTCCGGGTATTCCAGCTGCAAATTTAGTGACCGGGCAATGGATTCATATTGTTGGAGTTTATGATGGAGCCAACGTAAAAATTTATTTGAACTGCAACTTGATGGATACTCATCCATTAACCGGAACTGTTAAAACCGGACAGGTTGCAATGCTTGGTAGAAGTGGAATTGCTAATGCAAGCTATTTTAACGGCAGCATTGATAATGTTCAAGTGTTCAATTCGGCACTAAGTCAAATAGAAGTAACTGAGTTGTTCAAAAGTGCAAAAACAGCACCACTAGATCCGGCGCCCTCTCCTGTACTATTAAACTCTGCTACTGTAACCAACTTAG
>JBHEKZ010000372.1:0-5340 GCA_041859025.1 Melioribacteraceae bacterium
CTAACTACCCTCGGTATTATAATTGGTATCGTTGCAGTTACTACAATGTCTACTGCAATAATCGGTTTACGCGAGGCATTTCTCTCATCAATTTCTTCACTAGGCAGCGATGTTTTGTACGTGAGCAAAAGTCCTTGGATGGCCGGGGGCGATTGGAGCCGCTACCGAAACCGTAAAAATCTTACTCTTGAGCAATATGAAAAATTACGCACAATGATTAAGACCTACGATGCAATCGCTCCTACAGTTACTACTTTTGGGTTGAATGTAAAATATAATGGTAAGTCAGTTACATCTTCAGTTGTATATGGAACAACTGAGGAATACCAGCGCACATCTACGATCGAGTTGGAACAAGGTAGATTTATGAACGAGATAGATGTTAAAGCCGGCAGAAAAGTATGTATGATCGGGCAAGATATTGTGGATGAGCTTTTCCCATTCGAAAGTCCAATTAATAAAGAAGTTAAGCTTAACGGCATTCCTTTCAAAGTAATCGGCATTATGACAAAACAAGGAAGCGGCTTTTTAGGCTCGTTCAGTATGGACGGTATGATTATTATGCCGCTTAAAGCATTTACAACTATTGCTGGGGATGAACGAGGAAGATTAACAATAAATGTTAAAGTCGGTGATGTTGATAAACTTGAAGATGCTAAGGAAGAAATTAGAGGCGCTATGCGTGTTATTCGTAAAGTACCTCCCGGAAAAGAAGATGATTTTGCAATAAATCAGCAAGAAGCATTTAAACAAATGTACGATCAAACAGTGGGTATTATTGCCATTGCCGGTATTGTAATAACTGCTTTATCGCTTTTTGTTGGTGCTATTGGAATTATGAATATCATGTTTGTAACTGTTACTGAGAGAACAAAAGAAATTGGAATCCGTAAAGCTATTGGGGCAAAGACTTGGTCTATACTTTTACAATTTTTGGTGGAAGCGGCACTCTTATGTGTGCTTGGAGGATTAGTCGGTTTGATGATTTCATTTCCGTTAAGTCTGATTGTTAATCAGTTCTTGCCAACCACTTTACCCTGGACTGTTGCGGCTATGGCAATTTTAATTTCGGCAATTGTTGGTGTTATATCGGGTTTCTTACCGGCATGGAAAGCTTCCAGACTCAATCCAGTTGATGCGTTGAGGTATGAATAATGCAAATATTTGAAAGTATTAAACTAGCGTTCACTTCAATTCGAACAAGCAAACTTCGTTCGATGTTAACATTATTAGGTATCGCCGTTGGTCTATTTTCTATTATCATTGTTATGACTGCAATTAGTGCAATTCAACAAAGTGTTGTTGATACATTTAACTCAATTGGCACTACTAATTTTGTTGTACAAAAGTGGCCGGCAATCCAAATGGGCGGGCATAGAGACCGAGATCATCGTAACAGAAAAAATCTTACCATCAAAGAAGGTGAGAAATTAAAAGAGATTACTTCACTTCCAAGCGTAATAGGAATATCTGTTAATCGCGGTGGAAGGACTATTAAGTACAAGAGTGAAAAAACCAATCCAAATGTTGGTGTTTCCGGTGTAAATTTTGATTTCTTCATTGCTCGGGATCTCAAAATTGCCGAAGGACGAAATTTCACAAAATCAGATGATGATGCCGCAAGGGAAGTGGTTGTAATTGGTGCTGATGTTGCTGAAAGACTTTTTAAAAGAATTTCTCCAATAGGACAAACAATAAAGATTGAAAACATCAACGCAGAGGTTATAGGCATTTTTGAAAGAAGAGGCAGCATTTTCGGTCAGTCCCAAGATAATTTTGTTTGTATTCCGCTCTCTGTCTTTCAAAGAAGTTTCGGTACAGAAAGAAGTGCTAACTTTATCGTTATGGCGCGTAATAAAGAGTCTATTCCGGAAACGATGGATGAAGTAATTGGTGCACTCCGTAAGATTAGAAAAGTTGCCCCCGGCGATGAAAACGATTTTGAAATTGCAACAAATGAACAACTTATTGAACAGTTCAACGGTATTACGAAATATTTTAAGATCGGAGCCGGTGTTGTAGCTTTTATAGCATTGCTTGCCGCGGGTATTGGTATAATGAACATTATGCTTGTAAGCGTTACCGAACGTACAAGAGAGATTGGAATACGTAAAGCAATAGGTGCCAGAAAGCAAAACATAATGGCTCAATTTGTTATAGAAGCAGTTGCTTTAAGCTGGTTCGGCGGACTCATAGGCATATTACTTGGACTTATAGGCGGTAATATTGTGGCTGTTGCGCTTGGTGTTAATGTTGTAATTCCAATAGACTGGATCATGATTGGACTTTTCGTAACAACATTTGTAGGTGTGGTGTTTGGAGTTTATCCGGCACTAAAAGCCGCTAACTTAGATCCAATAGAGGCTCTTCGTTACGAATAATAAAATCTTAGTTGAAAGAGAAGGAGTTCTCGTATAGATTTGTTTTTACAGAAATTTACTTAGCAAATCATTGAACAAGAACTCTTTAATTTTATTAATACTTCTTCAAATCATTCTTACTTCGCTGCTGTTTTCACAAAGCAGAGTAGTAACCGATACTCTTCGAATAAACTTAAAAAACGTTTACAAAATCTCGCAAAGAAACATTATTCCGTTTTCTGAAAGAGTCTGGCTTGGAAAAACTCTACTTTCCAGAAAAGATTACGCTGCTGATTTCTCTAGCGGAGTATTCAAGCTAAAACCTGAGCTTAATTATTCGCTTCTCGATACGTTAATCATCACATACAATTCAATCAAAGTTAATTTGCAAGAGGAATACAAGCATAGAAGTCTTGAAATCCGTCTTGATGATAAAACGTTAGATACGCTCCGCTTTGCAAAACCTCGAAACTCCTCGTTAACAGCCGAATCAATATTTGGAAACAATTTGCAAAAGAGCGGCGCGCTGGTGCGCGGTTTTACAATTGGAACGAACCGGGATTTTACGCTGAACAGCGGTTTGCGTTTGCAACTAACCGGAAAACTATCCGAAGATATTGAACTTGTTGCAGCGCTTTCGGATGAGAACACACCAATTCAACCGGAAGGAAACACCGAAACTCTTGATGAATTAGACAAAGTGTTTATAGAACTTAAACATAAAAACGCGGTTGGCACTTTCGGCGATTATGAATTAAATATTCGGAACACAGAGTTTGCTCAGATCACTAGAAAACTGCAAGGACTTAAAGGAGAAGTTCTGTTCGGAAGCACTAAAGGGCAGGTAGCCATTGCCGGTTCGCGCGGTAAGTACAATTCGAATTTACTTCAAGGGCAAGACGGCAACCAAGGTCCGTACAGATTAAGCGGTATTAATAATGAACGTACAATCATAGTTATCGCCGGCAGCGAGAAAGTGTTTGTTGATGGCGTTGCGATGAAGCGTGGAGAGAATAACGATTATGTGATTGACTACTCCAATGCGGAAGTAACGTTTTCCGCTAAACGCCTAATAACTTCCGCGAGCAGAATTACAGTCGAGTTTGAATATACCGATCAGAAATTCAAGCGAAATTTTCTTGGTGCCGATTTTGAAACAAAATTTATTTATGAAAAACTGAAAATTGGTATAAGTTACTTTCAAGAAGGTGATGACGAGAATAGCGCAATTGATTTTTCCTATACAGATGAGCAACGCGAAATTTTGAGGCAAGCCGGAAATGATAGAAATAAGGCTATAATTAGCGGTGTCTCAATTGCTCCGCTTGATTCGCTTGGCAAAACACAAGGGTATTTCGCAAAGGTTGATACAACAATTAATCAGCAGAGTTTTAGTTACTACAAATATTTGCCTAATAACCCGGCTTCGATTTATAATGTTTCCTTTACATATGTCGGCGATGGCAGCGGTGATTATACTAAAGAAAGTTTGGGAGTTTATAAATTTGTTGGAATTGGAAAAGGTCTTTATTTACCTATTATATATTTACCAATGCCAGAGCAAAAAAGATTAGGTAATATTTCTTTGAGCTATCTTATCTCGAAAGGGATTTCAATCTCTGCAGAACTTTCGGCAAGTTCATGGGATAAAAATAAAATTTCGGAGATTGATGATTCTCAGAATTTTGGTTACGCAAGAAAAGTAAATTTTAATCTGGAGCCGCAAGAATTTACAGTAGCTGATCTTTCGTTAGGCAAAATAGGGCTTAGTTATAAAGATCGGCTAATCCAATCAAAGTATTCGTCACTAGATAGAATTGATGATGTCGAGTTCAACAGAAACTATAATATTAGCGCTGCCGTCGGAGACCAAGTATTACGAGAAGTTCAGCTGTCGCTTGAACCGGCAAAGGGTTTGAATATTCTTTCGCAATATGGATTTCTAAAGCAAGGCAAATCATTCAGCTCCGATCGAATAATGAACCAGCTAAATCTTACTGTGCCAAAATTGCTCTCTACAAATTACACTTTTGATTATGTAGCAACTAAAAATCAACTGATGGAATCTAAATGGCTGCGGCAAAATGGAAACGCAAGTTTTGAAATCGGGCCCGTTTCATCCGGCGTAGATTTTATTCATGAGGATAAAAATGAATCTTTGGTCGGAAGCGATTCACTATCTTCAACAAGCTTACGCTATTTGGAAATAGCGCCTTTCGTGCAATATACAGCATCTTCAAATTTTGATTTGAAAGCGAATATTGGTTTTAGGGAAGAGTCTTTCCCGCTAAACGGAATTCTGAAAAAACAATCGGGAGCTTTAACGCACCAATATCAATTGAATTATCGCGGTGTTAAAGAATTCACGACGAGTCTAAATCTTACAATTAGAAATAAAACTTATACCGAAGAATTTAAAAGACTTGGATTCGGCAACAACGAAACAATACTGCTGCTTTCTCAGAGCCGGACAAATCTATTTAACAATTTTATAAATGGAGAATTGTTTTACCAGGCTGCAACAGAGCAATCAGCCCGGCTTGAAAAAGTATTCGTCAAAGTTCCGGTTGGAACAGGAAACTATATTTATCTCGGCGATCTTAATAACAATGGTTTGCCTGAAGAGAATGAATTTCAGCTTTCGTTATATGAAGCGGATTTTATAGTTGTTACAATTCCAACAGATAAACTCTTCCCGGTAATCGATCTGAAAACCAACATTCGCTGGAAGTTTGACTTTGCACGAATAGTTGATAGTGAGAATTTCTTCGGCAAAATGATTAAGGCGGTATCTACGGAAACATTCTGGCGAGTAGAGGAGAATTCCAAAGATCCGGTTACAAGAGATATTTATTTGCTCAACTTTTCAAAGTTTCTTAACGAAACAAATACAATTCGAGGGAGTAATTATTTTCAGCAAGACATAAATTTATTTCAAAACAATAGTGATTTATCTTTTCGGGTAAGATACAACCAGCGC
>JBHEKZ010000135.1:0-12188 GCA_041859025.1 Melioribacteraceae bacterium
AATACATCAAATCCAACAACGGCATCAAACTTAGCAAATGGCAGATCAACATCAGGGAATAAACCTGGAATAATGTTGGGTAAGCAAAATTTTTGCCTTCCAAATTGGCATGTACTTTCGTCCACTTCAATTCCAACAACATTTTTTATACCGTAGTTGGATGCATAATGAAGAAATCCCCCATGTGCACATCCAATTTCTAAAAGTGATTCAATATGATTTTTATGTCTTGTAAGAAGATTAAACCATGTCTGAATTCTACCATTGAAATCTATTTCAGATCTTTCTTCGATGGAGGGTCCACCAGAGATTTTGACAACATGATCATTCCAATATTTATCTAGTGTGTAAAAGCTCTTTAATTTTTCCGGCGCTACATCTTCTTTATAAACAAGAGTTCCGCATTCAATACATACACCGTATTGTTCATGTACGGATTTAACGAGTTTGCCCCCGCACCAGCATTTTTTTTCCATATTAACGCCTATTTAATTATTGATTATTTTGTTGCCAAGTAATATTTATAATAAAAATATTGAATGTTCTTCAAGAATCAGGAACGACATGCATTTATTATTAATATCTTCAATTTTACACGGATCTTTATATTCCAATTCTATACCATTGAATTTTGGAGGTTACGCTGTATTCTGGAAGGGTATACTGTTGAATTTTATGTAGTTGGCTAATTATAGCCAGTTAATTTGGGTAACTGATTGGAGTTCAAAAAGTGTTTTTTACTGATTTCCAAAAGGAAAAACTAGCTGGTCATCAAGTTTGCAGAAAATATTACTCAAAGATTTTGACTAACCCAGAAGTTAATTCATTAATCTTCTCGTTTGCTAATCGGATTAACTCCTTTTCGGATACACTTCTCTGCTCCTTTATTTCTTCTACTCGTTTTTTATGAGATTGAATACTACTATTCATATTTTCGATCATTATTTTTTCTTTGTGGCTGGCCGAGTCTTTCAAATCTGAAATAGTACGTTCCTTCTCCAGACGAAGAAAATTCAGCCTCCTCTGCAATTTGGATTTCACATCAAATCTTTCCATAATTATTACGCCGGTCATCCCAATTGCAATTACAATACCTACTAAAAAGCTAATGGCACCCCACTTAGCTCCAGAGATCAATACTTGGGCAAAAATTGAGTTAAATTCAGTTGCGCTATCAACAGAACGATTTGAGTAACCGGCCATTCCACCAATAAAAAAAACAATAAAAGCAATTATAGTGTTATATGTCATGTTATTTGATAGTGCAATACGGGGATTGTAACGATCAACATTAGGCAACTCCTCAATTTTTTTTTCTAGAGCTATTGCTTCGCTGCCATAATTTTCTTCAACACTCTTTATTGATGCCGCAAGTTGTTCCTTAGACTTTATCTTAAAACTTTCAAGTTCTTCCACCAAATGCTTCTCTGCACTAAGATTATCTTTTATAGCTAAGTCAAAAGAAACTAGTCCACTCTTAACTTCAGCAAAGAATTTATCCTTCACTTTATTTACTATACTATCAACGATAGAATTCAGTTTTTTTCGAAACTCGGGGTAAGCAGCTAACAACAAGGTGCTTTTCGAGTTTGCATAACCGGGAATAATTTTTTCTACAAAAGCAAAGGTCTTTTTAATTTCATCATCATAGAATTCGTCAAGTTTCTTTTTCTTGATTAACTCTAAATTAGTTTTACATTTCTCAAGCAGATTGTCATCTTCCGCTCTGTGTTCATTTAAAATTATCTGAATCGAATCATGCGCTTTCGAAAATTCTTTATCGTAAAAGATATTATAGATGAACGCGTTCTTAAAGAAGTAATTAAACATACCAGCGTTGTTGGTCTTAAGAGCAATACTTAACCTTTGAATATCATATTCCAGCACTTCACGCAAATAATAAATTGCCAAATCTTCATTACCCAACTGCACTTCTGTTAGTGCCGCGTAAATTTTAGCGGTACATCCTTGAGGCTTAACTTCAAGTGCGTCTTTAAATGCAAAATTGGCGCTTTCGTAATTGTTTTCCTTTAGATGCACAAAGCCTATATATAATTTCAGAATATATTTTACTTCAACTTTGGTCTGCTCATTGAATCGAAGCGTGTTTACAAGGTCGAAAGTATTAGAAAACATTTCTAAAGCTTTGCCCGCACTATAATACGTACTCTGATAACTTAAAATTATTCCCTTCAAAATCATTTTAAAGAAGTTATGTTTATTAACATCACGTTCTATGAAATTGATAGTCGTAGTAGAATAATACTCTTTTTCACTTTTAAGTTTTGTGGTGGCCCACTTGGAATAATTGTCTTTAATCTGTTTATGAAGCTCGCTGTATGCGACTCCCTTAAAATTGAATTTCATGAATTCTTCTATCTGTGTTAATAGTGAAGATTCAAAGACCCAAAAAAGCGGAGCTTCGGAATAAGAGATGAAAATTTCTTTAATTTCCGGAGGAAGGTCTAAAGAAAAGAACCGAATACTTTCTTTGATTAAAGTTATTGGATCACTTTCATTGCGGGAAATAATTTGGAAGTGGTCTTTCCCAAGTTTAATAAACTTGGATAGCTGCATTTCGCTGCCAATTCCAGTTTTACCATATTTTTCTGTAGCTACATTCATGACTACATCTATGCCGAAAGAGGAAATGTGACGGTAATTTTAGTTCCCTTATTCTTTTCACTGACAATGTCAAACTTTCCGCCCATAAGCAGAGTAAGCTTATAAGCAATTGTTAGTCCTAATCCAGCTCCTTCAAAAGGACGAGTATAACCTTCAATCTCTTGCGTGAAAGGTTTTAGAAGTCTTTCGATCTGCGATGGTTCAATTCCAACTCCGGTATCAGAAACTGTAAGTTCAACTACTCCATCATGAACTTTTGTCCCGATATACACATAGCCTTCATTAGTATATTTCAGTGAATTATCAATCAAAGTAAATACTATTTTCTCATATTTAACCCAATCAACTTCAATAACACAACTTTCTTCTGTTAAATCGAGAATGAACTCAAGGTTGTTTTTCCGCGAATCACTCGATAGTTTTTCTTGAATATTCCTAACAACATGATTACAGTTTAGATCAACTTTGTCAAACTCAATTTCTCCGCTCTCTATTTGCGATACTTCAATAATGTTAGTAAATAAATTTAAAGCCCGCCCCAAAACTTCTTTCATTGAGACCATCAACTCGCGAATCATTTCCATGTCTTGAGTTTCGATGCTTTCATCAATGATTTCAGAAAAGCCAACAACGGCATTAAACGGTGTTCTAATTTCGTGAGACATATTGGCAAGAAAATCTGACTTCATTTTGTTAAGCTGCATTTCTTTGTGATACGCTTTTTTCAATTGCTGCCTATACAAAACTTCCTCGGTAATATCTTTCAGAGTTATAATAAAATAACTGGAGCTCTTTTCTCTCTCCGGGATGGAAGTAATCTTGCAATTATACTCACGTTGATCCAAATGCTTGAAATTGAATTCAAAGTATGATTCTCTTCTGGAAATCAGCTGACTGATAGCAGTATAAATTCCGTCGGATAATTCTTCTGGTATAAAGTCTTCAATTTTTAAAGAGTAAATTTTGTTTTTATCTAGCCCGAATATTTTGCAAAAGTTATCATTCGCATTTTCGAACAATGCGGATGCGCCAACTTTTTCAACAATTAGAAGCAGATCCGAAATATTATCAATTATAAGCTTTTGCTTTTTTTCAGAACGCTCAATAACTCTGGTCTGATTGATATGCTCTGTTAAATTATTCGCTATAAGAATATAATTTGGACTCTGAATATCTACTTCGAATACCGGATTGAGAATGAATTCCCAATATTCAACCGGATATTTTTTATGAAGACAGATAAGTTTCTTCCATATACGCTTATTTAGTAAAGCTAAAAGTAATTCATCGGATTCTTTTTGTGTAAGCAGATCGGTTACTATTTCCAGTAGATCTTTGTTGTAAATATTTTCAATTTCTTTTGTTAGAACAACTTCGAATGATTTGGACACATAAGTAACTTTTCTATTCTCATCAAGAATCATTAAAGGCAATTTGCCATGATCCAATGCATTATGAAGTGAAGCAATTTTATTTTCGAGTTTGTTTCTTTGATCTAAAGATTCGATGACCAAAACAAAGTATTGATTCTGCTTAATTATTACCCGCTCAATCCTAACGTAATAATTCTTTACAGCATTTTCAGAATCATTGGAAAGTGTAATATCAACCGAAATATTTTTATACCTGCTTTCGTGAAAACCTTTTACCAGGTAAACAAATTCCGGATTAGAGTTCATTCCGGAAATATCATCGCCAACATCTAAGTGAAAAGTTGATTTGAAGGATTCGTTTCGGTACACAATCTTCAGATCGAGATCTACTATGATCAGAGGATTGTTATTCGGCAATTCAGTGTAACTTTGAAAATCGAGTTCTGAATCCACCTGCATCAAGCGCTGATTTTTTGTGTATACCATAATTAAAGTTTCGTTATCTGAACTTTACGCAAGAGCATACCTTCATTTAGGTTTTGTGCGCCGGCAATAAAATTATATTTGATGGAAAGATATTTTTCTAAAAACAACACTAAGCAAGAATTCAAGTAATTGAATTCTTGCATTAACAAATCTTTTCGCAGAGAAAATTTTTTCTTTACTTCAATCGTATCAGCATTCAAATTGTAACTCAATTCTTCCATCTCTACAAAATCTTCCAATAGGGAATTAAGCACCGGAAGCTCTGTTCTTGGTACGGTCATGTCTCTGCTATCGGAGACGGATGTAATTAATTGAACGTAAGCTTCATAACGGCTTGTTAGCTGCTCAACTTTTTTTCTTATTTCATATTCCAGACTATGCGACACTAAAATCTCCGGCTGACCAACATGTGCAGTGAATTCAAATCCGTCAAATTCAAATGCAATCACATATTTTTCTTTTTCTTTACTAAGCTTTTTTAGCCGCCAATGAACGCTAGTGAGAAATGCTGTTGCCGGAGATAAGGAGATAGAATCAGAAAGAGTTGACTGCAGTGTTGATAAAAAAGCAGCACTCCTTTGATAGTGTCCGGACTTAGAAGCTGAGTTCTTGTAGTCCGAGCCGGGGGTAATATTGATTATTCTTTCTAACATGCCTATTTCTCCGCTTTATTATCGGAGAAATAGGAAGAAACTTGAATCAGTTGGTCTTAATCATATTGTTGTCTTCAAAATAACTGATTGTTTCAGCATTTTGAAGATGGATTAATTCATCGACGAATTTGCGAATTCTTGAAATAGAGGCATTAATGTTGCCTAAATCTTCACCCATTTTATTCTTTTCCGGCTCCGTTAATTCGTTCTCAATATTTTTAAGAGAAAGGACTAAACTGCTGAGCGGATTATTAATTTTATGACCGATAGTGCAAGCCATTTCGATCACAGCTCTTGAGTGTTCGATATTTCGCAATTCAGATTGAAGATTGAAGATTCTGATTCCGGATCTAATTCTGGCAAGCAATTCTTGGTTCTCAACAGGCTTAACCAAGAAATCATCTGCGCCAACATCCAGACCCATAATCCTATCTTTTAGTGAAGAGCGTGCAGTGAGTATTATAAAATAAGTCAGCTTAAATTTATCGTCCCCTTTTAAAATGTTGCAAAGCGCCAAGCCATCCAAAATCGGCATTGTCCAATCAGCAACTATTACTTTAGGAACAAAATTTTTCAAAACCTCAAGCGCGTCTTGCCCATTTACGGCAGTAACAACTTCGTAATTATTTCTGGAAAGAAGTTTTTCCAAAATAAATCTTGTGTCTTTTTCATCTTCTACTATGAGAACTTTATCTTTCATTTTGGGCAAACACCAGTTGGTTTATTTTGTGAACAAGTTGATTGTAATCAGTAATTGGTTTTATAAGATAATCATCGGCCATGCTTTCCTCAAGCATGTTATTGCCCATGCTGGAAACCGGATAAGCCGTTATCAAAAGAATTGGAATATGAAGTTGTGGATAATTCATTTTAATATATTTTGAAAACTGTATACCGTCAATTTTAGAACCATGTAAATAAGTGTTTCTAAGATTCACATCCATAATTATTAAATCTACATCGCCGCCGACAATTTCCTCAAGCACTTTCATTCCGTCTTCAACAATAACTACTTGTCCGCCAATTTTCTTAAAGAACAAACGGTAGAAATCTTGCAAAAACGAATCATCTTCTATAATTAATACTCTTCCCATACAACACCTATTTCGCTTCCTTAAACTTAACAGTAATACTAATTCTTCTGTTTACAAAACTAAATGGATCCGCAGCATCTCTCAATTTTGTATCAGCATAGCCAATAACACCATCAATTTGATTTTCTACGATTCCACCGGAGACTAAAGCTCGTTTTGCAGAAAGAGCTCTTTCCGCACTCAGTTCATAGTTGGTAAATCCGGTACCCTTATTATTAAATTGGTGTGAATCTGTATGTCCTTCTACCGTAATTTTATTTGGGAGTTTGGATATTTCAGCTCCAATTTTAGATATTAACTTCCTAGCATCATTTTTTAATTCGGATGTTCCTAATTCAAAAAACACATCATTCTGATTATCTGTAAGCTCAATTTTCAGTCCCTCTTTTACCATCTCTATCTTAACGAGGTTTGAAAAGCCGCTAAGATTAGTATCCTTGTCCAATTCAGTTTTTAACTTTTCCTGCATTCTTTTGAAATCTTCTTTCTGTGCTTCTCTTACTTTTTCTTCTTCGGAGAGAGATAGGCTAGGAACTTGCGCTGGTCCCGGACCCTTACCGTCAATAAGACTTTTGCTTTTAGAAGAAAACCCAAGGGGATCTTTAAAGTATCCGGCAACAGCATCTTTAACTTCCTGAGATTGTCCGAGAATCCACAATACAATAAAGAGAGCCATCATTGCAGTTACAAAATCTGCGTAGGCAACTTTCCAAGCACCGCCGTGGTGACCGCCATGTTTGTGAATTTTCTTTACAATGATTGGGGTTTCGTTAGAGCCTTCCACTATTTCTTTCCTCTCAGAGTAGTTTCAAGTTCTCCAAAAGTTGGTCTTTGATCTAGGAATATAGATCTTCTTGCAATCTCAGCCGCAACAAACGGAGGATTGCCTTTTGCGTAAGCGAGAATGTAAGCCTTCACTATTTGCAAATCTTGAATGTTCTCTTCGAGTGAATGTGCGATGTTTGCTGCTAAAGGACCAACAAACCCGTAAGATAGAAGCACTCCTAGAAACGTTCCAACCAATGCTGAAGCCACGTGGTGACCAACTACTTCCGGGCCTTCATTAATAGAACCCATAGTTACAATAATACCTAATACTGCGGCAACAATACCTAAACCGGGAAGTGCATCGCCAACACGGCCAAGACCCTCATATACCGGTTTGTTTTCCTTTTCAAAAGTTTCAATTTCAGCATCCATTAATCCTTCAAGTTCATGAGGAGGAACGGAGCCGGCAAGCATAACTTTCATAGTATCGCAGAAAAAACTTTTGCGGTAGCTATCGTGAATAAATTTATCGGCTTTCTTAAGTATATCGCTTTTTTCCGGTGCTTCAATATGCTTTTCAATTGCAAGCAACCCTTCTCTTTGAGCAATAAGAAATAAATCTGTAAACGCTTTCAACATCTGCATATAGTCTTGCTTGGTGTTTCCATGACTTCCAAAAGACTTTGTAATTGCAGCTATAATTTTTTTGATAAGTGAAAGTGGCGAAGAAATTAATAAACTTCCAAGTGCAGCTCCGCCAATGGTAATAAACTCATTAATCTGAATTAATGAAAGAAGATTGCCTTTAACCATCGTAAAGCCGACCACCACTGATGCGAGAACAACTACAGCTCCAATAATTACAAACATTTGATCCTCTACTTAACTAGACTGGTTTCGATTTCATTTAAACTTTTCAAAAGAAAATCGCACTTAGCACTTATCTCTTGCCAAGTGCTTTGCGGGGCTAAAACAACCCCTTCAATTTCGCGGCAGAGCTCGGAAACATTTGTATAGCCGACTGTTCCGCTTGACCCTTTCAGTTCGTGAATGATAAGCTTTAGAAGTTCTTTATTCTTATTAACCAACGACTGAGAAATTGTTTCTCTCTTCTGAACTATCGTATTAACGAAGTATTTCTTTAATTCTCTATTCATTTGGTCTTTTTCGAATGAAGAGAATTGAGCGAGTTTTTTAGCTCCGGCTAAGAAGTTACTGCCTAATACCTCATTTATCGCTTTTACCAAAGCTTCTTTTGTAAGAGGTTTAGAAACAATTTTATCGGCACCGGCTTCCATTGCGGCAAGAACGTTGGATTTGTCCGTATGACCGCTGATAATTATGACTGGAATGTGGCGCAGGTCGTCTAAAACCTTTAGCACACGAAGAAGCCGAATTCCATCAAGGTTTGGCATCATCAAATCAAGAAAGATAAGCTGAGGCTTAATTTCTACTGCGCTTTGTAATCCCTCTAGTCCATCGTTACAAGTAAGAACTTCTACATCATATTCGGAAAGAAATTTTTTGAGAGAGTTACGAATGACATCAGCGTCATCAATAACAAGAATTTTCACTTTTTCGTTTTCGAGATTCATGCTTACACTTTTTTGATTTTAAATTTCTGAAGATCGACGGTTGGCTGAACACTTATTTTAGCTGCTTGTAGTGTACTTTCTTTAATTTTTTCATACACTTCACCGCGCAAGATTTGAACACTTTTGGGAGCGTCGATTCCGATCTTTACTTGATTATCTGAGGTTGATATGATCTTAATAACTATATCAGAACCAATTTTTATCTCTTCATTAATTTTTCTTGTTAAGACTAGCATATGCCCTACTCGGTAAATAAGTTGTAGTAAACCGGATATTTATCCGTATCAATTATTTTTTGGAATCCTATCTTCTCGTCTTGATTGATATAAACCGGTGCTTTTAAGTTCACCGTAATTTTAAGTGGATCTGGATTCATCACCACAATTCCAAAAGCTTCATAGCTATCAACTTGTAAGAATTCCTCGTCGATTGCCCTAACTCCGAACATAGGAAAACCCAATTCGGGATTTTCGACTGAATTGAGCCAGTAAAATATACTATCATCCGGTTTAATAAAGAGGAACTTTTTAAGCTCTTCAAAACCAAAGATGCCGTCTTTAAATGTTATTATTTTGTCTTCGGTAAATTCGATCTCGCCGAAATGGTAAGTTTGGATTTTCATATTAACTCACTTTAGAATTACTAAATCTACTCTTCTGTTTTTAGCTCTGGCTTCCGGTGTATTGCTAGCATCTCTCGGGCGGTATTCACCATATCCAACAATTGAAGCTTTATCCGGATCCAGTCCTTCATCATTAATTAAATAATATGCAGTACTAAGTGCACGATCGACAGATAAATGCCAGTTTGAAGGATAGCGTACTGTGTTTATAGGAGTATTATCAGTATGTCCTTCAATTCTTATATCATTAGGAATCGATTTAAGTACAGTTGCAAGTTCTTTAAGAACGTTTTTGGATGCTTCATTAAGAGTTGCCTCGCCAGGAGGGAATAAAACATCATCCAAAATATGAACAATAATTCCGCGTTCTGTTTCTTCAAGCTGAATTGCGCGAGAATAATCTGATTCGGTAATTAATTTACTTAATTGTTCGCTTAAATTGTCTTTTGGTCCATTAACAACTTTTGATTCCGGCTGAGCTGGAACAACAGATTCGTTTCCTAAAAAACTACCAAATGCGGCTGCAATTCCTTTGTACTTATCAGCATCCATTACGGAACTGGCATATAAAATAATAAACAAACCCAATAGTAGAGTAATTAAATCGGCATAAGTAATCAGATACCTATCCTTTTCACCTTCATCATGAAGCATAGCATCCTCGGTATCTAAGCTGCTAATTTTTCTTGTTGCTCTTTTTGCGGAAGCATTCCTATCAGTCTTGCTTTCATTATTGAAGGTATCTCTCCGCTCTGTAGAGTAAGAACTGCTTCCAAAGAAAGTTCCATCATGTTTTTCTCCTCGGAATGACATCTCTTTAACCTATCTCCTATTGGTAACCAAATTAAGTTTGCGCTAAACACTCCCCAAAGTGTGGCAATAAAAGCCGTAGCAATATTTTTTATTAATAAATCGGGCGAACTGCCTGCATTCGCTAACGTCATAATCAAACTAATTACTGTGCCGATAATTCCCATTGTTGGTGCATATCCGCCCATTTTTGCAAAAATGTTTATGTTGGCAAAATGCCTCTCCTGCATCGCCTTCATTTCAAGTTGGGCCAACAGTTGAAGTGAATCGGGATCTGTTCCATCTAAAACAAACTTCGTCATTTTTCTAGGAAACAAATCGTCAAACTTTTTTAAATCTTTTTCAATTGTAAGCAAACCTTCTTTTCTTGCCTTAATTGAGAGTTCTACAAATGTTGTTATGATTTTGGAAATATCATAAGTCTTAGGAAAGTAAGCCAGCTTTATAAGTCGGGGTATTGTAACAAACTTATCAAATCCAAAACCCATTATTATTGCTGCAAACGTTCCGCCAAAGACAATAAATATTGCAGAGAGAATAAAAAGAGCTTGGAACGATCCGCCCTCAATAAAGAAGGTGCCAAATACAGCGGAAATTCCAAGAATAAATCCTATTAATGTTCCATTCTTTTTCATCATATTAGATTTAACGCCGAATCTGATAATGCATAGTTAGATAACAATTTAGAAGAAATCTGAAGCAAGTAATCCTGCTGCTGAAGTTCTAATGAAAGTTTAGCAATATCAATTTCCTGAACTTTTGCGAGCATGTCTGTATAACTATCGGTTTGATTACTCAAAACCGACTTAAGGTTTTCCAGTCTGTTAATTTTTTCTCCAGCTAACGACTGCACATCCAGAATTTTCTGGTAAGCACTAGTCAACGCCGTTTTTTGAGCTTCAGTTGGGGGATTGCCGGCCTCGAGAGAGGTAATTACATCATTGATTGATTCGAACATTCCGCTATCTAATATTTCAGAACCTGGAATATTCATTGCTTCCTTAACATTGCCGGAAAGTCTAACTTTTACTTGCCCGGAATGATCTAGTGCTGATTTGACAGCCTTTCCAGTTACATCCAGCGTAACTGGCTCCGCAGTGTAGTTAGTTCCCCCAAATAAATATCTATCACCACTCTTTGCACTTACGTTCTGAACTATTGACGAAAGTGAATTCTTTATTGACTGTGCAATTGTTGGATAGCTGTCGGAAACTACTGCATTACCTGCATTAGTTGCAGCAACCATAATATTTTGAAACTCGGTAGTAACTTGATCCAGTGCTTTTAGACTTGAATCGAAAAAATTTTGCGCATTCTGAGCATTCTTAGAATATGCTTTAGTTCTTCTAATTTGAGAATCTAATTTAATTGATTCGAGCGATCCGGAAACATCGTCGGATAAAGTTTGAATACTGCTATTAGTAGCAAGCTGAGTAGTAATTTTTAGCTTCCGTTCCGATGTCTTATCGTAATTGACTAAGTATCTATCCGTTAATAAACCTTCTGTAACTCTCATAACTTACTCACTATACCATATTTAAAATTGTTTGTAAAAGTTCATCTGCAATTTGTATCAGCTTTGAAGCGGCTTCGTAAGAGCGTTGATATTTCATCACATTAGTCATCTCTTCTTCAATAGAAACACCGGAATAGGACATTTTTTGAGCTTCCAAATTTTGAGTTATTAATCCGCCGGATTCAATTGCATTGTCGGCAGAAACTTTATCCATTCCAATTACTCCAAGTATCTCTGTATATCTATCGGTGAAAGTAGATTCGCCTAATTCCGAAAACTTTGTGTTTGAAAGGGCCGCAATTTGAGTCGCGATATCACCGTTTCCATCATTTCCGGCTGCCGAGGATGCCGCAATGTTTTTAGAGCTTGCTAAAATTGATGTATTTAAGGTCATCTTGCCATTAACAAATGCATTGACAACAGAACCATCAGCAGCCAACTCTCCAAAAAAAGGAATACCGGTACTTGAACTTCCTCCATATAACAAGGTACTTCCTTGCATGTGAACTTGATTAACCTTATCAACAAATGTTTGAGCTAGTTGTTCGTAAGAGGTTTTATAATCATTAATCTTGTTCGAATAAATATCTGCGTTAGCATAAAACTCGCCGCTGTTTACAACTGCAATTGCGTTGTCATTATCTTT
>JBHEKZ010000232.1:0-3614 GCA_041859025.1 Melioribacteraceae bacterium
AGCTTTGTGAGCAAAGATCCAAGTATAACCTTTTCCTTTTCAAGTGATTCCCTTTCTATAACTTCAAGCAAGCTTGGCGAATTTGTCTTTAAAGCGCTAGCAAAAAAAGGAACCACGGTTGTTTCGATTTCGCCGGAGTATAGAATTAATCTTGCAACAGATATTAAGGAAGAGAATTCTTTGCCAACAGATTTTATGCTGGAACAGAATTATCCCAATCCGTTTAATCCGGAAACAACAATTAGCTATCAGCTTCCAACTTCCGGATTTGTTACATTAAAAGTATATGACCAGCTTGGAAGAGAAGTTGCGACTCTTGTAAACGAATACAAACAAGCTGGTGATTACAATTCTAAATTTTCGGCGTTCAGTTCACAGTTATCGACAGGTATTTATTTTTACAAATTAACTGTTAACGGATTTTCTCAAACTAAAAAAATGATGCTTGTAAAATGACGGCCAAACAAGTTATTGCCGAGTTAAAGAAAAATGGAAGCAAAGAAAATCTAAAGGGCATGGAGCGTTTTGGAATAAATGTTAAGAAAGCTTTCGGCGTTAACGTTCCTGTTATGCGGTCTCTTGCAAAAATAATCGGCAAGAATCACGAACTTGCACTTGAGCTGTGGGAAAGCGGTTACCACGAAGCGCGCCACGTTGCAAGTATGATTGATGATCCGAAGCTTGTTTCCAAAGCTCAGATGAACAGATGGGTCCGCGATTTCAACTCGTGGGATATTTGCGATGGCACTTGCAGTAACTTATTCAGAAAAACTCCACACGCAATTGAGAAAATTTTTGAGTGGTGTGATAAAAAAGATGAGTTTGTACGCCGTGCCGGATTTTCTTTAATGTGTTATGTAGCTGTGCATCATAAAACAAGAGACGATGAAGAGTTTTTGGAATTCTTTCCGCTGATTAAAAAGTATTCTACCGATGAAAGAAATTTTGTTAAGAAGGCAGTTAACTGGGCGTTACGGCAAATTGGTAAACGAAGTATTTACCTAAACGAAGAAGCGCTTAAACTTGCTAAAGAAGTTCAAGCGCTCGATTCTAAATCTGCAAGATGGATTGCCGCCGACGCGATTCGTGAGTTAACCAACCCTAAAATACTTTTGCGTCTAAAAAGATAACTGAATAATTTGGGGTCATTTCGAGTTCCAATGTATATCGGGACTCAACGTGACACAAATTTCTTATTCTACTACCAGCTCAACTAACTTTGATGAAACTCCCGGCAGAACCGAAAGCTTACGCGCGATTTCTTGATTCTGTTCATCACTTCCAACCATCTCTAAAATCAGTAAACCGGAATCCGAGCAGTTATCAAGCACTCCGTCATGAATACCTAAACGTGTTTTAATTAAACAGCCCCAGCCGGTTAGTATCTGCTGAACCTTTACGGCTTCATCCTTTCTCTTTCCAATCAATACTAAAAGAATAGTCTTTTTCATTATTTCTCCGGATAATTAAATGTGCCCTTCAAAAATAGACCAATCTCTCCGAAAAAACAATTATAGTTTTACGGAAAAAATATATTGATAAACAATAAAATTATCTTGACAAACAGAATTTGACTTGTTAGATTTGAACTAGTTCTTAAAGGGAGTGATTATGAAAAACAAATTTTTCAGCAACTTCAAAGTTTCCGGCAGTTACAGCGCTTTAAGCGTTCTTCTTGGTGCAACCGGGTTACTAACAATGCTGTCAATAATAATTCCATTACTGTTTATTATTGATGGACAGTCAATGCCAACTTGGCTAGGACTTGTTGTGCGTTTGGAATTACCAACTTCGGAAGTAAAGCGGATTGCAGACTCAAACTATTCCATCTTTCCAATTTGGGGTGAGCTTACAATTTTTCATACAACCAGATTGAATGAAATAATGAGCGCGCTAATTCCATTTTTAGCTTTTAGTTCGCTTACCTACGGAGTTCATTTATTAAGAAAACTTATTAAAAATATTTACGAGAAGAATTTCTTTGCTAAGGAAAACAAAACCATAATGTACACGCTTGGCGCGTTATGCATAATTATTCCTTATGTAATTAAAATGATTCAATATGCGGTAATGGCTGGTTTACCAAAAGATTTAGTCGTAGATGGAATGAAGGTAATACCTGCCCATGCACCGAGTTTATCCAGCGGAATAATAAATCCATATTTCTTTGCGGGGATGCTGCTGATAATTCTTGCCGATGTATTCAGTGAGGGTAGAAAACTAAAAGAAGAAAACGACTTAACGGTGTGAGGGAAAAATGAAGTTATTCAAAGATAATTGGTTGGTGAAGACAAGTCACTCATACTTTAGTCTAGCCCAAAAATTTCTATTTGTTAGTGTGGGCTTAATAATTTATCGGTTGTTCGAAATATTTTATACAAAAAGTAATACATTCGACGTAAAACAAATAGATGTATGCAATCTATTGGGGTATAATAGAGTCTTGCGAGGAAAAAATGATATTAGCTTACTGACTCTAATAGTTATTCTAAACCTAATAATAATAGCCGGGTACTATTATATTTTTCTAAGATTAATAAGGTTTTTAAAAAATGTTTTTGAGAATAATCCTTTTACAAGCGAAAATGGAAAACATTTGAAAGTTATTGGAATGTTAATAGTATTTATATCTTACTTTCAAAACGCAATTCGTGAATTAAACAACCCTTATTATGCAAATGAATCTGTCACACTATTAATCTTTGCAAAAATTTCCGCGTTAGTACTATGTCTATTTGATCCATTTTTAATGGCGGGTGTGCTTTTAGTGGTAATTGGTGAAATAATATTAAAAGCGACTATAATTAAGCAAGAAAACGACTTAACCATATGAGGCAACGATGATTAGAATAAACTTAGATGTAATGATGGCGAAGCGAAAGATGTCGCTTACGGAGCTTGCAGAAAAAGTTGGTATTACAATGGCAAATCTTTCTGTACTTAAAACAGAAAAAGCGCGCGCGGTTCGTTTTTCAACACTTGAGGCAATTTGCAAAGCATTGGATTGCCAGCCCGGTGATATTTTAGAATATATAGCGGATAAAGAAAATAATACGTAGGGCAAAGAAAAATAGCTTGTTTTGAAGCGGCTTAATTATAATACTTGCGCCGGTGTAAAAATATTGACACTTAATATTTTGATTGTAGAAAGGAGTTGTTGGTAGTAAAAAAGTAAATAACACAAAACCCCGGGAGGGATGAATGCGTTTCCGCTTATTTGTAATAGTACTATTTATTGCTGTAAATCTAATTTCCGCTCAAAGCCAACCTAAAAATTTAAAACTGAACGGTGCTGTAAAGGATGTAATAACCAATCAATCGCTGGTCGGAGTTACGGTGCGTATACTTTCTAAAGCGACCGGAAGTGAATTAAAAACATTGGCCACTGACGAAAAGGGTTTCTTTACAATTTCCGGGATTACAGAAAGTCCGGTGAAAGTTAAGTTTACTATGGTCGGTTATCAAACACAAGTAATTGATTCTGTAGACGCCGAAAAATCTTCCGGATTGGGATTAATTAGTCTGTTCCCAACGTCAATCGAAATGCCTGAGATGGTAATTAAAACAGTGAAACCGATGATTGAATTTCAAGCTGGTAAGCAAGTTATTAATAT
>JBHEKZ010000481.1:0-4355 GCA_041859025.1 Melioribacteraceae bacterium
AATTCCGCGGGTTGGAATAGTACATACTCAAATAATGGCGCACCACTGGTAACTGTATTACAGGCTCCATCACGCGCAGTAGCAACTGCTGGTGTTTATGATTGGGCAATATCAGTTCAGCCATTGGCTGATGGAACGAATGAAATCAGATGGTATTTCGTTAAAAAAGCTGCTGCTGGTAAGCAATCAGATTATTGGTTTGCTGGAACAGCAATTGACAAGAACCCTGTTACGAATAAATTCAATGGTATCTGCTTTAGTATGAATAATGATGTAGATGAAACTTTGAAGCAAGTTAATATCAATGATGTAAAAGTTGATATGGGTAATCCTATTACAATTCCAGAAGCACCATGGCAGGCTTATTACGTAGATGCTTGGGGCAACACACCACGCGGTACAGCATGGCCAATCTTAAATACTGCTGATTATGTTGTAGGCAATGCAAGTATGGGCGCAGATAAACGACCATCGGCATGGGCAAGCATAAAAGGCGGATTTAGAGAGACTCATACTCCAACTACGAAAAAGGCTCTTGTTGTTAAAGGTACTTTTGAAATGGTAGGCGGTACAGCAAACAATGCTTATACATGGTTAAGATATGCTTTAACTTATCAAGATAGTGCAAAGCTAAATGATCAAAACAAAACAACAGCAAACTGGGGCGGCAAAAATCACTGGGGTTATCAGTTTACTCCAAGAACCGGCGTTGGTGAATTGGCAAATGGCGGCGGCGGAAGTGGTGTTGTTTGGACAGTTAATAATTCTGCTGCTTGGAACAGCACTTATTCTAACAATGGCGCCCCGATGGTTACAGTTGATCAACTTCCATCCCGAGCAGTAGCTACAGCAGGAATTTATGATTGGGCAATCTCAGTTCAACCTCTAGCAGATGGTTCAAATGAAATTAGATGGTATTTTATTAAGAAAGCAGATGCCGGAAAACCAACTGCGTATTGGTTTGGCGGAACTGTAATTGATAAAAATCCTGTAACAACTAAGTTTAACGGTATTTGTTTCAGTATGAATAATGATGTGGACGAAACACTGAAACAAGTTAATATTAATGATGTACAGGTTGATATGGGTAATCCAATCACTGTACCGGAAGCTCCATGGCAGGCATTTTATGTTGATACTTGGGGAATTCTTGGACTTAGAGGCGGTGGCTGGTATATGACTCCTGGTGATGTAATTGGAGATGTTACAATGTCTGGCAAAACTTCTCCATCAGACTTTGCTGTAGTTAGGGGTGAATTTGCAAGTAGTGTAACTCCTACAACTTCCAAAGCGCTTATTGTTACTGGAAATATTGAATTAGTAGGCGGCGGATTTGAAGATTGGAGTAGCTTCCGTTATGGATTATTTAATAGTACAGCAGGCAAAGTAGATGCAAATTATAATTGGCCTGGCGATGAAAGCAAACATTCAGGATATCTTTTCTTTGCGCAGTCAGGTAATCAAGAGCCATTCTATTGGGTTGGTGCAAATAAAAACGGAACTTGGGGCGGTATAGTTAATGGAATACCGATTTATAATTATGGTCCTCAAGATTATCCTATTGGTGTTGAATATCCAAAACCAGCTAAAGTATTTGGCAAAGCTGGTCGTTACGATTTCGCAATTTCAGTTCAACCGCTTGCTGATGGTACTGCCGAGATCAGACATTTCTTAACAAGCAGAGACAAGAAATATTATTGGGCAGAAAAAGCAATTGATAAAAACAATCCTCGTGCTGCAACTAGATTCAACTCGGTAGTCTTTGGTATGAGCAATAAGACAACAACTGCAATGAAGATTCACGATGTAAAGGTTGATATTGGTAATCCAATTACATTACCTACACCAACAGCAGTTGAAGAAACATTTAGTTCAATACCAACGGAATACGCATTGAATCAAAACTACCCTAATCCATTCAATCCAACCACGACAATTGAATTTGCTCTTCCAAAGAGCGGTGCTGTTAAATTGGTTGTCTATGATATTTTAGGTAGTGTAGTTGCAGAGCTAGTAAACAAAGATCTAAACGCAGGCTATCATAAAGTTGAATTCAACGCAGCTAATATTTCTTCTGGAGTCTATTTCTATTCAATCAAATCCGGAGAATTCTCTAGCGTTAAAAAGCTTATACTTCTCAAGTAACTTTTTAGATTGCTTTGCGCAATAAGCAAAGCAATCTAACGTACAACTTTAGAAGTAAGTTCAGTTCTTTTAAAATCATGCAGCCTGTCCAATTCTCCGGGCAGGCTGTTCTTTTAGGTAAAGGTTGCTTAATAATTCCAGAGCCGTGAAATATGAGAAAAGTATTTAGAAATAGCGTAAAAGTATTTGCTGCGAATTTTGTATCTATTCTTTTTACTATTAATAACGCGTATGCGCAGAGCGGAACAATTCAAACAAATGTTCCGGCGTTAAAAGACGTATATAAAAACGATTTCAAAATCGGCTGTTTATTGTCATATGCACATATAGGCTTTCCAACGGATCCTGTTGTTGCTGGACAGTCATCTGTTGTAGATGCCAACGGCGGATACTTAATTAAGTATCATATGAACTCGATGTCGCCTGGCAACAACATGAAGCCACAGTACACTGTAGATTTAGCAGCAAGTGCCGCTGCTTATAGTTCTGCTGCAACTCAGGCTCTAAAAGATTCTGTTGATATGAATCCTAAAATTAAGTTTAACGCTAATATTATTGCGCAGCTTAATTGGGCAAAGAGACAAGGATTTACCTTTCGCGGACATACTTTAGTGTGGCACAGTCAAACTCCGGGGACAGCTTTTTTCAGAACCGGTTACTCTTCAACGGGTACGCGTCTGACAAAAGAAAAAATGACTGAGCGTTTGGGAAATTATATTAAGGAAGTTATCCGTACAATACATGAATCATGGCCCGGCTTACTTTCAGCTTTTGATGTTGTTAATGAAGCTATAAATGATAATGGAAGCGACAGAACTACAGATAGCGAATGGTATACAACATTTGGTGATAATTCTTATCTGATGAAAGCATTTGAATTCGCTAGAAAATACACATTGCAGTATGGTGAACCGCAAATAAAACTTTATTACAATGATTACAGTACCCATGTATCTTCCAAAGCTGATGGAATAGTGAGAATATGCAAGCCGATTTTTGATGCCGGTTATTTAGATGGTATAGGAATGCAAGATCATGATGGGTTGACCTCACCTTCAGCTTCGCAGTGGATTGCAACATACAATAAATTTTCACCTATTTGCTCGGAGATGGCAGTAACGGAACTGGATGTTTCGACCGGCAGCGGTACCAATACTCCGTCAGCAAGCGTTTTAGCCAACCAGGCAAATCAGTATGGGCAACTTTTCAAATGTTTTGTAGAACGAAGTTACTATTCGGGACGTGGAAAAATTATCAGTGTATCAAAAGATGGATTGAATGATCAATATACTTTTGTTACAAACCAGTCCTCCTCTTTGTGGGATACTAAAGATCAATGTAAGGCGGCATTTTATGCTGTAGTAAATGTGGGAATATTTTACAATAAACTAGATTCACTTGTAAAGTTTACAAGCACTCTTAAACAAAGTGATTATACTCCAGCTTCTTGGTCAAATTTATCAGCAGTATTATCAAGTGCGTTGACAGTAAAGAATGCTAACTATAGTTATGGAGTTTCTGCTGCTGATGCGCTTGGAAAAGCTAAGAATGATCTTGGCGAAGCTATAAAAGGGCTGGTCCCGGCTTCTACAGCAATTAAGTATGAAGGAAACAACATTCCATCGGAATACAATTTGGCTCAAAATTTTCCGAATCCGTTTAATCCAAGCACAACAATTAATTATCAGTTGCCGGAATCTGGTCATGTTACAATCAAGGTTTATGATGTTTTGGGAAATGAAATGGAAACAGTTGTTGAAGAATTCAAGAATGCTGGTTTCTATAATTCACAATTCACAATTCGCAATTCTAAATTAACTAGTGGTGTGTATTTTTACAGCTTAAAAGTAAATAACTATTCAGCGACCAAGAAGTTTGTCTTAGTGAAATAAAAAATCAAATTAAGTTTGAGAATTAAGTAAAAATTTGTGGTGGAGATTTTAATGAAAGTGAAATCATTCTTTTTATTAGTGAAACTATTAGCAGTTTTGTTGTTTACTCAAATGAGCGCTCAACAAAATAATGTTTCTATTCCGCGTTTGGTAAAACATGGCGATGCATTTCATCTAATAGTTAACGAAAAACCTTTTCTAATTCTTGGCGGAGAACTTGGTAATTCTAACGCTTCCACAGAAGAATACTTCGACACTGTTTGGCCGAAAGTTGTAAAAATGAACTTGAACACGGTACTGGTTCCAGTTTATTGGGAA